>JBEICS010000138.1:0-6010 GCA_040383925.1 Acidimicrobiaceae bacterium
CGCAGCCCAAGCAGCGGACGGCGGCCCGAGCAGCCACATCCAGCACCGATGCACCCACGAACGACGCAGCGCCGACGCGCACCAAGGAGACCGACGTGACCCCCCAGCAGGTAGCCGACGAGGCGACGAACTTCATCTCCGGCCTCGTGGGTGCTTTCGGGCTCACGGGCACCACGGCAGCCGTGGTGGAGGGTGACGACATCGAGGTGAAGGTCGACGGAGCCGATCTCGGCCTGCTCGTCGGTCCTCGTGGCACCACCCTCCAGGCCGTGCAGGAGATCGTCCGGGTCGTCGCGCAGCGGCGCTTGGGCGACCACGACACGCATCTCCGAGTCGATGTGGGCGGCTACCGCGAACGTCGGCGTGAGGCGCTGTCCCGTTTCGCCCAGCAGGTCGCCGGACAGGTTGTCGCCGACGGTACGGCCCGCAGCCTCGAGCCGATGTCGTCGGCCGATCGCAAGATCGTGCACGATGTGCTGGCCGAGGTCGACGGTGTGGTCACCAGCTCGGCCGGTGAGGAACCGAACCGCCGGGTGGTCATCTCCCCCGCGAATGCCTGACGACGAGCTTCGTCGTCTCCTCGGCGAAATCCAGCGACGCGGTGCCATCGGCCCGGTCGATCTGGTCGACGCCATTCACCACGCCGACGACTTCGTGCGTGCCTTGCCGGAAGGTCCACTGTCGGTGATCGACCTCGGATCCGGTGGCGGCCTGCCCGGGCTGGTCATTGCTGTTCGCCGCCCAGATACCACCTTGTTGCTGGTGGAGCGTCGGGCCAAAAGAGCCGATCTGCTCCGCTATGCCGTGCGAGCCTTGGGTGTCGACGACCATGTGGTCGTGACCGAGACGGATGCCTCCCGCCTGGGTCCCACACTGGGTGCTCCGGCCGATGTGGTGACAGCCAGGAGTTTCGGAGCACCTTCCGTGATGATGCCGATCGCCGCTCCCCTGCTGCGGCCCGGCGGTCTGCTCGTGGTGAGTGAACCCCCCGATCGGCAGTCGCGTTGGGACAGCAATAAGCTGTTGACCTGGGGTTTCGAGGAACTCGACCTCGTCGGTGGCGTGCGGAGGCTTGTTCGGCGCTGATGTTTCACGTGAAACATCGACCCGGTGCAGCGGGTTGCCGAGTGGTCGTTCGCGCTTCTGGATGTTTCACGTGAAACACTCCATCCCCCAGTGTGCGCGATTCGGCGGGATCGACTTGCTAACGTGCAGTCAGGCGGAGTCAGCGGCTGTCCAGGCCGCGTCCGTACCTATCAGGAGTTGACCGATCATGACCGCGACCCCTCCGACGACCTCGGCCGGTGACGGCTCCGAGCCCACCGGCCGGCCGCTCCCTCGGGTGATCGCCATCGCCAACCAGAAAGGTGGCGTCGGCAAGACCACGACGACGGTGAACCTAGGAGCCTGCTTGGCCGAACTCGGGTTTCGCACCCTGGTCGTCGACCTCGACCCCCAGGGCAACGCCTCGACCGGTCTGGGTATCGAGAACCGAGGACTCGAGACGTCGATGTACCACGTGATCATGCACGAGGTACCACTCGATCAGTGCATCGAGCCGACCGCCGTGAAGAATCTGTTCGTCGCCCCCGCCAGCCTCGATCTGGCCGGCGCGGAGATCGAACTCGTCCCCGCCTTCAGTCGTGAGGGTCGCCTCAAGCGGGCCATCGAGGCCGTGCTCGACGATTACGACTACGTGCTCATCGACTGTCCCCCATCGCTTGGTCTGCTCACGGTGAACGGGTTGAACGCGGCCAGCGAGGTGCTGGTGCCCATCCAGTGCGAGTACTACGCCCTGGAGGGCCTGGGTCAACTGCTCCGCAACGTCGACCTGGTGAAGCGCAATCTCAATCCGACGCTCGAGGTCAGCACCATCGTCTGCGTGATGTACGACGCCCGCACCAAGTTGGCCGATCAGGTGGTGCGCGAGGTCCGCGACCATTTCGGCGACAAGGTCTGCCGCACCGTCATTCCCCGCACCGTTCGCCTCTCAGAGGCCCCGTCGTTCGGTCAGCCGATCATCACCTTCGATCCCACCTCACGTGGTGCGGTGGCATATCGGGAAGTAGCAAAGGAGGTCAGCCGTGGCTCGGCCCGGAGGTCTGGGTAAAGGACTCAGCGCGCTCATCCCGCCCAGCGAGAGCGCCGACACTGCCGTCAGCGATCAGCCGCGGCTGGAAGACATTCCGATCGATGCGATCGTCGAGAACCCGAAGCAACCGCGCATGCACTTCGACGAGGAGTCACTCGCCGATCTGAGTGCGTCGATCCAGGAGATCGGCGTGTTGCAGCCGGTGCTGGTGCGGCCGGTGGGTGATCGGTACGAGTTGATTGCCGGTGAGCGGCGTTGGCGTGCTGCCAAGCGCGCCGGCCTCTCGGTGATCCCAGCCATCGTGCGCACCACCGACGACCTCGGTTCGGCGGAACGGGCGCTCATCGAGAACTTGCACCGTAAGGACCTCACCCCGTTGGAAGAGGCCTCGGCCTACCAGCAGTTGATCGAGGTGTTCGCCCTCACGCACGATCAGGTGGCGTCTCGCGTTGGGAAGAGCCGGTCGGCGGTGAGCAACAGCCTTCGTCTGCTCACCCTGCCACCGTCGATCCAGGGGTACCTCGCCGACGGACGCCTACAGGCCGGTCACGCTCGCGCCCTGCTGGGCACTCCCGATCGTGCGTTCCAGGAACAGCTCGGCCGGCGGGCCGCCACCGAAGGGTGGACCGTCCGGGCGGTGGAGGAGGCGGTGCGTGCCCGCCAGTCGGGAGGGGCTGCCCCCGAGCCGGAGCCGGTCGATACGGCCACCAGCTCGGCTGGCGCAACGCGCGACACGACACCACCGACACAGCGACTGCGCCCTCCGGGTCTGCTGGAACTCGAGGGTTTGCTCGCCGATCACTTGTCGACCTCAGTGGCGGTGTCGATGGGTGCCAAGCGTGGCAAGATCGTCATCGACTTTGCCGACCTTGAGGATCTCGAACGGCTCTATTACCTGATGAACCCGACAGAACCGGGCCAGTCGGCCACCTAGAGTGGTTGTACCTCACGCTATGTCGTCCGTCAGGTAGTGCATGACCCTGAGGGTTACGCACATGAGGTGGACAACGTTGTGGACAAACTCTCGACTAGGAGATGAGTGTCCACACCCGCATCCAGGTGTGCAGGGCCCGGCCGATGGCTGCGCCGATGGCGGGCGCCGCATCCACCGCGGTGCGCACCGGGGCGAACGAGCACAGCACGGCAGGCATCTTCGTCTCGCGTAGCACCGGCAAGCGCATCCCGGTCGGCTCGTCGAGATCGAGTCCGCACCGGCTCAACTCGTTGGTGAGACATTCGGCGAGGGTACGTCCACCCACCGACTCGAACGTGGGCACCCGGTAGAACGTGACGCACGTGCGCTCGCCCACGACACCGTCGAGGCCGAGGTAGGCATGCGCACCGAACTGGTTGGCCGCCCTGGCCTGGGCACTGGGGTCGGGCTCGTCGAGGGGCACCACGGTGGCACCCATCTGGCGCAGGTCGCGGCTCGCCAGTCGAGCGATGCTGCTGAGCCCACCGAACTGGCCCACGACGACGCGCAGTGTGCTCAGGTCGGATGATGCCTGCCGGAGACGCTCGCGTTCGCGTAGGGCGCCGATACCCGGGCCGGTGCCGGTCTGGCCGATCACCCGCTCGAGCATGCGCACCGTGTGCACACCGCACACGCCGTCGGCGCCGAGACCGCAGTTCACCTGGAAGTCGGCGAGCGCCCGGGCGGTACGCGGACCGAAGATGCCGTCGACGCGACCACAGTCGAACCCGAGTCGGTTCAGTCGGCTCTGCAGTTCGGCGACGTCGTCGCCACGCAGGTTCGGCGAGGTGAGCACCAGCAATCGGTCGCCGAGCCGCCAGGTGGCCTCGACCAGCGCCTTCCAGCAGTCGAGGTCGCACTCATCGACCACCCGCAGGCCGCGGGCCGACTGGAACGCGTGCAGCGACACGACGGTGACCGGGCAGAACTCACCGATGTGAGCGCCCTGGGGTGCGAAGCCTGCGGCCGTGAGACGGCGTTGCAGGTCGCGTACGGCCTCGCCGTGGTGGCCGGGAGTCAGTGGGAAGACGGCAGAAATGCTTCGAGCTCCTGCAGCAGGGCGCTCTTGCCCTTCGCGCCGACGAGCCGCTTGGCCACTTCGCCCTTGTGGAACACCAACAGCGTGGGGATGCTCATGACGTTGAATCGCATCGCCAGATCGGGGTTCTCGTCGACGTTCAGCTTGGCGATGGTGATCTTGCCCTGCTGCTCGGCAGCGATCTCGCCCAGGATGGGGGCGATCATCTTGCAGGGGCCGCACCATTCGGCCCAGAAGTCGACGACCACGGGCAGATCGCTCGACGCGACCGTCTCGTCGAAGGTGGCGGAGGTGAGGGTGACGATGCCATCGGCCATGACGGGTCCTTTCACAGGGAAGACCAGGAATGATACCGACACCAACCCGGCGCGACCGGCGACCATTCCCGCAGCCGGCGTGACGCCCGGCTCGCTCGGTGAGTGCAACCCGTGTTCAGTGAGGCTGGTGGGCTTCGAGCCAGCGCTCGGCGTCGATGGCGGCCATGCAGCCCGAACCGGCAGCCGTGATGGCCTGGCGGTAGGTGTGGTCCTGCACGTCGCCGCAGGCGAACACACCATCGATGTTGGTGTAGCTGGAGCCGGGACGGGTGACCAGGTAGCCGGTGTCTTCCATGTCGAGCACGCCGCGGAACAAGTCGGTGTTGGGGCGGTGCCCGATGGCGATGAACACCCCGGTGACGTCGAGGGTGCTGACCTCGTCGGTGACCGTGTCGCGCACGAGTGCGCCCTCGAGTTTGTCGGTGCCGATGAGATCGTCGACCGCCGAGTTCCAGCGGATCTCGATCTTCGGGTTGCTGAGCGCCCGCTCCTGCATGATCTTCGAGGCCCGCAACTGGTCGCGTCGCACCAGCAGGGTGACCTTGGAAGCGAACTTGGTGAGGAACGTGGCCTCTTCGATGGCCGAGTCGCCACCGCCCACGACAGCGATCTCCTGACCGCGGAAGAAGAACCCGTCGCACGTGGCGCAGGTGGACAGGCCGTGGCCGATGAGGCGGGTCTCGGCCTCGAGGCCGAGCATCAGGCTCTGGGCGCCGGTGGACACGATGACCGAGTGGGCGAGGTGCAGTTCGTCGCGGACCCACACCTTGAAGGGTCGCTCGGAGAAATCAACCGCCGTGACCTTGGCGGTGATGAACTCGGCACCGAAGCGTGACGCCTGCTCACGCATGTTCTGCATCAACTCAGGGCCCATGATGCCGTTGGGGAAACCGGGGAAGTTCTCGACCTCGGTGGTGAGCATGAGCTGCCCACCCGGCTGGTCGGTGGTGGACGACGGCTCGCCCTCGATGATGAGCGGGGCCAGGCTGGCGCGGGCTGTGTAGATGGCGGCAGTGAGGCCCGCTGGGCCCGAGCCGATGATGACGACATTGCGGATGCTCACGACGAGACCTTCCGGGGGAGAGGGATCACGACGCCTGGTCGGCGTCGGTGGCGTTGCGCTGGCGCATGCACAGCGCGCCGATCAGCCCGAACACCACGGCGCTGAGGAGGTACGACACCCACACGCTGGAGTCGGTGTCGATCCAGCCGCCGATGTTGACCAGGCGTTGCAGCAACTTGGTGACCAGGATGACCAGCAGGGTGAACGTGGCCACGGAGGCGACACCGATGACCGTGCCGAACACCAGACCGCGTACCACCTTGACGACGCGTACGGTGGCCGTGTCGCGCACCACGCCGACCCACCGCTCGACCTGGTCGGCGAGTTGGGCTGGCCAGTTGGGATCGGTGAGCGGGTTGCCCGGCATGGCGGCGAGCCTACTGGCTGGCGCCGCGGAGGGAAATGCTCAGGGGTCGACGGTGATCAGCACGGCACAGGTGAGCCGGTCGATGGCGCTGATCTGGCCGGTGGGGGCGCGCACCACGATGGCCTGCTGCTGCCGATAGACCACTTCGCCGAGCACCTC
>JBEICS010000139.1:0-5969 GCA_040383925.1 Acidimicrobiaceae bacterium
CAACTTGTAGCGGGCGATGTGGCGCTCGGCCTCGTGCAGCAGCGCTGCCTCGTCGGCGGTGTAGCCCTCGCGGATGCGCACGACGGCCACCACCTCGTTGCCCCAGCGCTCGCTCGGGCGGCCGGCCACCACGCAGTCGTACACCGAGGGGTGCGCCTTCACCGCGGCCTCGACCTCCTCGGCGAAGATCTTCTCGCCACCGGAGTTGATGGTTACCGAGTCGCGGCCGTGGAGTTCGATGATGCCGTCGGCGCGCAGTCGGGCCCGGTCGCCCGGCACTGCGTAGCGCACGCCGGCCACCACCGGATAGGTGCGATCGGTCTTGGCCGCATCGCCCAGGTAGCCGAGGGCCAGGTTGCCGCTCTTGGCGAGCCAGCCCAATTCGTCGTCGCCGGGTGCGAGTTCGCGGTCGAGGTACTCCGACAGCACGTGGTTGCCGGGTGAGATGGGGAACGTGCCGGTGGTGGCCCCCGAGCCGGCCGACACGTGCGACAACTGCCCGCCGGCCTCCGACGAGCCGAGCCCGTCGACGATCATCAGCGTGGGCAGATGGCGGAGGAACTCCTCTTTCAGATGGGCCGACAGCGGAGCCCCACCCGAGAGCACCACGGTGAGCGAGCTGAGGTCGTAGTCGGCCTGGCTCAGCCCGTCGAGCAGCGGTCGGGCGAAGGCATCGCCGACGATGAGCAGGAAGCTCAGCCGCTCGCGCTCGACCAGACCCCACACGTCGACCGGGTCGAGTCGCTCGGGCTGCGACTGCACGAACACGGTGCCGCCCCCGTTCCAGGTGCGGAAGCTCATCCAGTGGCCGGCACCGTGCATGAAGGGCGGTGCCAACAGCGCACGCAGGCCGGTGTTGGCCTCGGCCAGCACGCCCTCCATCGAGTCGGCCCGCGACCCGCCGAAGCACTCGACGTTCGCATCACCGTTGCGCCACAGCACGCCCTTCGGCATGCCGGTGGTGCCGCCGGTGTAGAGGATGTAGAGGTCGTCGGGGCTCCACTGCACCGCCGGCTTGTCGGGTGATGCGGAGGCCAGCGCGTCTTCGTACCACTGGGCGTCGGGCAGCAGCGGGTTGCCCGATTCGTCGGGCACCTGCAGGATGACGCGCAGTCGGGGCAGTTCGCCCAGCACCTCGGCCAGCACCGGCGCGAATCGGCTGTGCACCACTACGGCCTCGGCCTGCGAGTCGTTCAGCAGATAGCGCAGTTCCTCGGCCACGTAGCGGTAGTTCACGTTGAACGGGGCGACCCGTGCCTTGAACGCACCGAGCATGCACTCGAGGTACTCGTTGCCGTTGTGGAGGTAGATCGCCAGGTGCGACTGGCCGCTCTCGTGACCGGCCAGTTCGCCGCGCTCGACACGCACCCCGAGTCCGGCGCCGATGAGATGGTTGGCGAGGCGACGGGTGCGCTCGGTGACCTGTGCCCAGGTGAAGCGCCGGTCGCGGAAGACCAGGCACTCGTCGTCGGGCCGGCTGGCGGCGATGGACTCGTGTACCTCTGCGACCGAGAACTGCATGCGGCGACGCTAGTAGGGTCGGCTCCATGTCTGCTGCGTCGCGTCCCATCATCTTCGGTGTCTTCATGCCCCAGGGCTGGAAGATGGAGCTGTCGGGTATCGACGGTGCGGCCGCCAAGTGGGACAAGGCCGTCGAGATCGCCGTACGTGCCGAAGAGCTCGGCTACGACTCGATCTGGGTGTACGACCACTTCCACAACGTGCCCCGCCCGGCCCACGAGGCCGTGTTCGAGTGCTGGACCACCATGGCCGCCATCAGCCAGCGCACCAGCCGTGTGCGACTCGGCCAGATGGTGGGCTGCAACAGCTACCGCCAGCCCAGTGTGCTGGCGAAGATCACGTCCACCATCGACGTCATCAGTGGCGGTCGTCTCGACTGGGGCATCGGTGCCGGCTGGTACGAGAACGAGTACCGCGGCTACGGCTTCGACTTCCCGAAGCCCAAGGACCGCATCGGCATGCTGCGCGAGTCCGTCGAGATCGTCCGCAGCATGTGGACCGAGGAAGAGACCACCTACAACGGCAAGTACTACAAGTTGTCGCGCGCCAACTGCGATCCCAAGCCGCTGCAGTCGCCGCACCCGCCCATCTGGATCGGTGGCGGCGGCGAGCAACTCACCCTGCGGGTCGTGGCGCGCTATGCCGACTACAGCAACTTCGGTGGCCGACCCGACGAGTGGGCACGCAAGCGCGAGATCCTGAAGGGCCACTGCGCAGCCGTCGGCCGCGACGAGGAGACCATCGGCAAGACCTGGTCGCCCGAGGTGTTCATCCGCTCCACGGAGGCCGAGGTGGTGGCAGCCGGTTCCCGCAACCTGTGGGGCGAGCCGTTCGAGAGTTGGCGCGAGGCCAACCTGGTCGGCACGCCCGAGCAGGTGGCCGAGAAGATCCAGCGCTACGTCGACCTCGGCTGCACCGGCTTCATCCCCTGGTGTGCCGACTACCCCGACACCGAGACGCTGGAGTTGTTCGCCACCCAGGTGATGCCCAACTTCCGCTGACCCTCAGCCACCCAGGCCGAGTCCCAGCCGCCCACCCGAGTCCCAGCGGTCCGCAGCCGAACTTGTTCGAGTTTCCGTCGTAGACAACCGAAACCCGAACAAGATTGCCGTTCGAGGCGGCCCGGTGTCGATCACTGGTGCATGGAACTCGATGCGATGCGTCAGGCGAGCGCGCTGTTCGGCCGACAGGACTCGCTGGCATCCACCTCACAGCTGCTCTCGGCCGGGGTCACCGAGGGGGTGATCCGCCAACGAATCCGGAGCGGTGAATGGGAACGACCCGCCCAGGGAGTCGTGGCGCTCTCCGGTGTGGCGTGGTCGTGGCGGCGCAGGGCGCGTCGGGCCCTGCTTGCCACTGGTGCCGAGAGTGCCCTGGCCGCCAGCAGCGCGGCTCGGCTCCATGGATTCGACGGGTATGGCGGCGACGAGCCGGTCGTCGTGACTGCACCTGATGGTGCCGTCCTTCGGCAGGGCACCGGATGGTCCACGCTTCGCTCGACACGGTTGAGGCGGCAGGAGTGTGTGGTGGTGGAGGGGCTGCGCTGCGTGAGCCGTCCGGTGGCGCTGATCCAGGTGGCAGCGGCCGATGGACGCGATGCGGCCGGGCGGGCACTCGACTCGATGCTGCGCCGCGGTGACTCGCCGGAGTGGATCCGCTCCGCCGCCGAGCGGTGGAAGGGTCACGGCGTGGCGGGGCCGCCCGCCGTGCTGGCGTTGCTCGACCAACGGGTCGACGGTCGGTTGCCGCGAAGTTGGTTCCAGCGGCTCGCCAAGCGGGCGTTGCAGGCCCGTGGGCTCCGGATGGTCGACGAGCACCCGGTGCATGCGCCCGACGGCCGCCTGGTCGCCGAGCTCGATCTGGCGATCCCTGAACTGCAGATCGGCGTGGAGTGCCAGAGCTGGCGCTGGCACGCGACGCCCACGGCCCGGGCTGCCGATGCGGCCCGCAAGCGCCGGCTCCGCCTGCTGGGGTGGGAGTTGGTGGAGGTGTGGTGGAACGACCTGCGCCGGCTCGACGAGGTAGCAGCCGAGCTGGTGCTGCTGATCGACCGGAGAGTCAGGTAGTGGGGGCGTGGGTGGCGATGAGGGCGTCGACGGCGTCGGCGCTGCCTTCTTCGAGGGCCGAACAGCCGTGCAGCACCTCGACCACGGCCGGGTCGGGGTGGCGGGCGGCGATGTTGCGCCAGGCCTGGGCGCCCTGGCGCTCGGCGTTGGCCTGCATGCGCAGCTGATCCCACACGTCGTACGGCGAGAAGGCGTCGTAGTAGGTCTGCTTCGCTGCCGGCAGCGGGGCCTCGAGTTGCTCGCGCAGGGCCGGGTCGAGCGCAAACGCGCCCTCGATGCGGTTGGCGATCTCGTCCTCGTCGGCAGCGCACTGCAGCAGCACGGTGGCGTGCTCGGGCAGCGCCTCGGCCCAGCCGCGGTAGCGGTCGGCGGCGGTGCGCTCGAGCAGGGCGAGGAACCGCGGCATGGTGCCGGCCGGCACCTGGCCGATGAACTCACCGAGCAGGGCGCCGAAGTTGGGGATGACGAGGTTGCTCATGAGTCGTCGCTCACTCGTACGAGCGGAAGATGACCTCGGCCACGCAGCTGGGCTTGGCCGCGCCCTCGCACTCGAACGAGAAGCCGTAGGTGACCTGGGCACCGCCGGCGATGTCTTCCACGGCCAGCAGCGTGACGCCGAGCCGCAACTTGGCACCCACGGGCACCGGCGACATGAAGCGCACCTTGTTGCAGCCGTAGTTGACGCCCATCTTGTAGCCCGTGGTGATGACCACCTGCGGCATCAGCACCGGGCCGAGCGACAGGGTGAGGTAGCCGTGGGCGATGGGCCCACCGAACGGGCTCTCCTTCTTCGCCCGCTCGGCGTCGATGTGGATCCACTGGTGGTCGCCGGTGGCGTCGGCGAACTGGTTCACCCGCTCCTGGGTGATCTCCATCCACTCGCTGTAGCCGAGGTGCTCGCCGATGAGCGACTTGAGTTCTGCGGTGCCGTTGATGATGCGTGCTGCCATCCCCGCAGCATGCCACGCCGGCACGGCCGGTCACGACCCCTCCTCGGCACCTGCTACGAAATGGGCCATGGCCGACTTCCTCACTGCGTACGCGCTCACCCAGCCCGACAAGCTCGCCGTCGTCGACGACCGGCCCGACGGCACCGTGCACTCGCTCACCTACGCCGAACTGAACGCGCAGGCCAACCGGCTGGCGAACGTGATGCTCGACCTCGGGGTGCGGCCGGGTGAGTCGAAGGTGGTGTGGTGCGGCCAGAACTCGATCGGCATCGTCGTGATGGTGAACGCCGCCCGCAAGCTGGGTGTCACGGCCGTGCCGCTGAACTACCGCCTCAGCGACGAGGAGGCGGCGTACGTCACGGATCACAGCGACGCCGGCTTCGTGTACGTCGACGCCGAGTTCGCCCCGATGTTCGAGCGGATCCGCGCCGACATCCCGCAGGTGCAGCACGTGCTGGTGTTCGACGCTGCTGCAGAGGGGCTGGCCGTTCCCGCCGGCCAGGTCGACGTCGATGCGCTGGTGGCGCAGGCCTCGGCCGACGAACCGGCCATCGAGCCGAGCACCGAACCGGGCGCCACGATGATCTACACGTCGGGCACCACCGGCAAGCCGAAGGGTGCCCTGCGCCGCGGCAACACCGGCGCCGCCCAGTCGGCCGCGCTGATGGCCCACATCGGCTACGTGCCCGACGACGTGTACCTCACCACCGGCCCGCTGTATCACTCGGGCCCCGGCGGGTTCATGGGCCTCGCCCTTGCCCTCGGCAACACGGTGGTGGTGCAGCGCAAGTTCAAGGCCGAGGACTGGTTGCGCCTGGTGGAGAAGTACGGGGTGACGGCGACGTTCAGCGCCCCCACCCCGATCCGCATGGTGTGCAACCTGCCCGAGGAGGTGAAGCATCGGTTCGACACCAGCACGATGAAGCGGATGATCGCCAACGCTGCGCCGTGGAGCTTTGCGTTGAAGCAGATGTACCTGGCCTTCATGCCCGGCGACAGCCTGTGGGAGGTGTACGGCAGCACCGAGCTGGGTGTGAACTGCGTGCTACGGCCCGAGGACCAGCTGCGCAAGCCCGGGTCGTGCGGTCAGCCGGCGCCGATGGTGGAGGTGAAGCTGTTCGACGACGACGGCAACGAGGTGACCGGTACCGGCCCCGAGCACACCGGCGAACTGTTCGTGAAGAGCCCCAGCGTGTTCGCCGACTACTACAAGCAGCACGACAAGTTCCTGGCCGACCAGAAGCACGGCTATCAGACCGTGGGCGACATCGCGTATCTCGACGACGAGGGATACGTCTACATCTGCGACCGCAAGAAGGACATGATCATCTCCGGCGGCGTGAACATCTACCCGGCCGAGATCGAGTCGGCGCTCGAGCACCACCCCGACATCCTCGAAGCAGCGGTGTTCGGTGTGCCCGACGAGCAGTGG
>JBEICS010000140.1:0-5944 GCA_040383925.1 Acidimicrobiaceae bacterium
CGACGTCACCGGTCTCGACAAGCAGTTCGACTACGTCGTCCCCGACGCGCTGCGCGACCGGGTGCAGGTGGGCTCGATGGTGCGCGTCCCCCTGCACGGACGCCGGGTCGGTGGCTGGGTGGTACGGGTCGGTCCACCCGACCCTGCGGTCGACATCGCCAAACTGCTGCCCATCGCGATCTGGTCCGGGCACGGACCGTCGGCCGAGGTGATCGAGTTGGCGTCGTGGGCGGCGCATCGGTGGGCCGCCGGTCGACTGCGGCCGCTGCTCACCACGGCCAGCCCGCACACGATGGTGCGCGCCCTCGTGGGGCGACCGATCGGAGCCGACCCGGCTGCGGCAGCGCTGTCGGCGATGCCGGAGGTCAGACTCGGGCGCCTGCTGGCCGACGGAGGCGGTGTGCTGCGTGTCAGTCCTTCCGACGACCTGGCGGCGGTGCTGGCGGATGTGACGCTGCCGGGACCGGTGCTCGCCGTGCACCCTTCCGTCGACGGGGCACGGCAGATCGCCGAACGGCTGCGGCGCAGCGGTCGTTCGGTAGCGCTGCTGCCGGCCGACTGGGCCCGCGCGGCGGCAGGCAGCACCGAGTTCGTCGTCGGTGGCCGAAGCGCGGTGTGGGCCACTGTGCCGGGCCTGGCGGCGGTCGTGGTGCTCGATGAGCACGACGAGGCGCTGCAGGAGGAGCGGATGCCCACCTGGCATGCCCGCGACGTGGCGGTGGAACGGGCTCGTCGTGCAGGTGTGCCTTGCGGTCTGGTGTCGCCGTGCCCCACGGTGACGGCGCTGCACTGGTCGGGACGGCGCTGGATGCGACCCACCCCCGACGACGAGCTCGCTGGGTGGCCGGCCGTCGAGGTGATCGACCGACGCGAGGTCGAGCCGTGGAAGCGGTCGCTGCTGTCGTCGGAACTCATCGAGGCGATCCGCGACCGGTCGCAGCGCGTGGTGTGCGTGCACAACGTGCCCGGTCGGGCGCGGATGCTGGCCTGTCGGCAGTGCCGGTCGCTGCTGCGCTGCGAGCACTGTGATGCTGCCGTGGTGCAGGGCGACGACGGCGCCCTCACCTGCGCCAGGTGTTCCACGCTGCGTCCGCCGGTGTGCCAGGCGTGCGGCTCGGCGGGGTTGGCCACGGTTCGGCCGGGGGTGTCGCGCCTGCGCGACGAACTCGAGGCTGCAGCGGTGCGCCCGGTCGTGGCTGTCACTGCCGATGCTCCCGAGGCGTCGGTGCTCGCCGGTGCCGACGTGTTCGTGGGCACCGAGGCGGTGTTGCACCGAGTGGCCGATGCCGACGTGGTGGTGCTGCTCGACATCGACGCGGAGTTGCTCGCCCCGCGGTACCGCGCCGCCGAGCTGGCGCTCGCCCTAGCGGTGCGGGCGGCCCGTCTGCTGGGACCGAGGCACCGCGGTGGTCGGTTGCTGGTGCAGACGACGATGCCCGACCACGAGGTGATCCAGGCGCTGGTGGCGGCCGACCCGGGTGTGGTGGCGCGTGCCGAGGCCACCCGTCGGCGTTCGCTCGCGTTGCCACCGTTCGGGGCGTTGGCCCGCCTCAGCGGTGCGGGTGCCGCCGAGTTCGCCACCCGACTGTCGCTGCCTGCAGCCCCCGACGGCGACGGCTCGCTGGTGCGGGCCGCCACCTGGGAGCAGCTCGCCGACGCGCTCGCTGGCGCCGAGCGCCCCGCCGAGCGGCTGCGTATCGAGGTCGACCCCGCACGTCGGTAGTGTCGGGGCCAGCTGCGGGGACAGCGCGTGCGGACGGAGGACTGACGATGGCGGGCGAGGCACGGATCGACGACCAGGCGGTGGATGCGCTGCTGCGTCGCGCTCGACGCGAGGTCGACGACGGCCTGTTGCCGTCGGCTCAGGTCGCCCTGGCCCTGCACGGCGAGCTGGTGGTCTTCGAGGCGTTCGGTGGGGCCACCACCGAAACCCGCTACGTCGTGTTCTCCGCTACCAAGGCCTTCGTCGCCGGAGCGATGTGGGCGCTCATCGGCGACGGTGCGATCGACGTGAGCCGACCGGTGAGCGAGATCGTGCCCGAGTTCGCCACCAACGGCAAGCACGCCATCACGATCGAGCAGGTGATGCTGCACACCTCCGGGTTTCCCTACGCCCCGCTCCGACCGGCCGCCGGCGTCACCAGCGACGGTCGCTGTGCTGCCTTCGCGAAGTGGCGGCTGAACTGGCAGCCGGGAACGGCGTACGAGTACCACGCCACCTCGGCGCACTGGGTGCTCGCCGAGATCGTCGAACGGGTGAGCGGACGCGACTACCGCGACGTGGTCGCCGACCGGGTCACCACGCCTGCCGGACTCCCGCGAGTGCTGGGCGTCGCCGGAGCGGCGCCGCTGACGGTGGTGGGCAAGGAGGCGGCGCCCGACGAGATCGAGGCGGCCTTCGGGGTGAGCAGCCTTCCGGTGGGAGAGGTCACTGACGACGCGCTGTTGGGCTTCAACGATCCAGCGGTGCAGGCCGTCGGCGTACCGGGTGGTGGCGGCGTGATGACCGCTGCCGATCTGGCGCTGTACTACCAGGCCGTGCTGCACAACCCCCACGACATGTGGCGGCCGGACGTCATCACCGATGCGCGCTCCAACGTACGCAACCGCTTGCCCGATGTGATCTCGGGAGTGCCTGCCAACCGTACGCTCGGCCTGGTGCAGGCTGGCGACGACGGGCGCAGTCACATGCGTGGGATGGGCCGCACCGTGTCGCCCCTCACCATTGGCCACAACGGGGCGAAGGGCCAGATCGCCTGGGGTGATCCGGTGAGCGGCCTGAGTCTGGGCTACTGCACCAACGGCCTCGACGCCCACGTGGTGCGCGAACCGCGGCGCACCAGCGCCATCGCGAGCCTCGCCGGGCAATGCGTCACGCGATGATCGGGCGCCGCGCCGCGTCGTCGTCGGCACGGCGTGCGCCGGGCCAGTCGGGTACGGGGAAGCCGGCCAGTTCCACGCAGTTGCGCCCCTTGCTCTTGGCGAGGTAGAGCGGCACATCGGCATGATCCAGAGCCTCGGCAGCGGTCGAGCCGTGTTGGACCTGGGCGACACCGAACGAGGCGGTGACGCGGAGATGGGCCGACTCGGGGTGACCGATCGACTCGATGGCCACGCGGATGCGCTCGGCGACGATGGCCGCCATCTGTTCCGACCTCGCCCGGCACACCACGGCGAACTCCTCGCCTCCGACACGGCCGATCGCATCGTGGGAACGCAGCACCGACCGCGCAGCATCGGCGACCCGACGGAGCACCTGGTCGCCTGCGGAGTGCCCGAAGGTGTCGTTGATGTCCTTGAAGTGGTCGATGTCGAACATGATCACGCAGGCCGGAGCACGTTCGACCGACGCAATGTGTGCGGCGAGCAGGTCGAGGAAGCGGCGGCGATTGGCGAGGCCGGTGAGATCGTCGGTGGCCGCCACCTCATCGAGGCGCTCGAGCGCCTGGCGGAGCCGATCGCTCGTGTCGGCCTGCTCCAGTCGGCTCAGGAGCGCATCGTGGAGCATGCGCTGCATCCGGTGGGCAATGATGCCCATCGACACCGCCACCACCACCGAACCGAGCGCCAGCCAGCGGAAGTACGAGCCGCCGTGGAGCGCGAGTTGGACGACGAAGAGCACCTGCGAGGTGACGACGAAGGCGAAATAGGTGATCGGGAGCGCGGCCGTGACCAGGCAGTTCGCCGCAGCGCTGACGGTGGCGATGAGCAGGCACACCAGTGCGTAGCGCTCCGGGTCGTCGGACTGCAGCGTGGGTTGCATCATCAGGCCGAGCACCGCACCGAGCCAGAGTTGGAGGGCGATGAGCGCTCGGAGTGGGATGGACGGGCGCTCGTCGAGGTGCCGGCGGTACCACAGTGCGAACCCGACGGCACCTGCTGTGCCCGCCGTATAGGCGAGCATCAACGCAGCAGGCCAGAGGCTGTCGGGCGCGATGGCCCGGGTGGTGAAGCCCATCACCGGGATGGTGAAGCCGCACCAGCGGAACAGCCAGCACAGCAACCGCCACGCCTGACGCCAGCGGGGCAGCGGTGGCTCGCCGGGTTCCAGGTCGTGCATCATCAATGCGAGCCCGGTCGCAACGAGGCGTTCCTCCGGGTCGGTGGCGACCTGCGGGCTCATGCCAGACCGGTCGCCGCAGCAGGCTGGGCTGCGCCTCGTCGTTCGGTGGCCCCGGCGGGGGCGGCCAGGCCCGCGCAGCGGACGGTGTTGCGCCCTTCGGCCTTGGCGCGGTAGAGCGGGCCGTCGGCAGCGGCAAGGGCGTCGGCCGGTGTGTGGTGGGGCTGCAGATGGGCCACACCGAACGACGCGCTCACGCGCAGCTCGGGCACCTCGGGCACGCGGATGTCCATGATGCTGCGGCGCAGGCGGTGTGCCACAGCCTCGGCGACGTCCTCCGTGCGCACGCTGCACAACACGGCGAACTCCTCGCCACCCACACGACCCACCAGGTCGCCCGTGCGCAGGGTGTTGCGGATGGCGCCGGCCACATGACGCAGGACCTGGTCGCCGGTGGCATGGCCGTGGACGTCGTTCACCGCCTTGAAGTGGTCGATGTCGAACAGGATGATGCAGGTGCTCACGGTGCCCGCTTCGGCCAGGCGCGCTTCGAGTTGACCCACGAAGCGCCGCCGGTTCGACAGTCCGGTGAGATCGTCGGTGGCAGCGATGCGATCGAGTCGTTCGAGCGCCTCGGTGAGCTGGGCACTGAGGTCGGCCTGGGCGATACGGCCCTCGATCGCCCCGCGGAGCAACACGTGCAGCCGGAGACCGACAATGAGCAGCGAGCCCAGCACGATGATGGCGCCGATCGACATCCAGATGCCGAACACCCCGCCGTAGGCGACCAGGAAGGGCACATACAGGCCGACCGAGCCGCAGGCGAAGGCGACGAACGTGCTGGGGACGAACGACGTGGTGAGGGTGCCGATCGCGATTGCGACCGCGGCGAAGAGCAAGCACAGCAATGCCATGAACTCCGGGCGTGGTCCGGCGAGTGCCGGTGGCATGGTGAGGCCCATCGACACGCCCAGACCGAAACTGGTGAGCGTGAGCGCGGAGCGAGCGTTCATGGGGGACACCGTCGCTGAGCGGTACCGCACTGCGAAGACCGTCGAAGCAGCGACGATGCCGGCATGCAGGGCCAGGGCGGCGACCGGCCAGTAGTTCGAGCGGTTGGTGAGCCAGATCACCAGAGCCAGGATCGGCACGGTGAAACCACACCACCGGACGAGCCAGACGACCAGCAGCCAAGCGCGCCGCATCGGCGGTAGGAGGGGGTCGCGACTGCGCTCGAGCTCGTCGAGGGTGAGGCGCAGACCGTCGAGGTCGGCGCGATCGATTGGTCGGCGGATCATCGCGGCCACGTCAATGCTTCGTCAGGAACTGATGGGAACTTGAGCGTCGGGATCGGATCGGATCGCGAGGTCATCGGACAGTGTTGCCGATCACGCGGAGCACGCGAAACCCTGCGCCCGTGGCTGCCCGGTCGGTGGGGAAGCCCTGGTCGACGAGCCAGCGCTGCAGCGAGTCGGCGCCCAGATGCTTCTGAACCACCAGGTGCGCTGCTGCACCATCATCGAGACGACCCAGCCAGGTGAGCAGCAGTTCGTGCAGGGCCGCTTTGCCGATCCGGATGGGAGGGTTGCTCCAGATCGCGGCGAACCGCAGGTCGGCGGGCACGTCGTCGGGAGCGACCACCCGCACGTTGCCGATGCCGTTCGCGGCTGCGTTGCGGGCGGTGAGTTCGCGGGCCCTCCGGTTCACGTCGACGGCCCACACGGTGGCTTGCGGAGCCCTCCTGGCCATGGTGAGCGCGATCGGCCCGGCGCCGCAGCCGAGATCGAGCAGATCGCCCGTCGGCGGGGGAGGAGGTGCCGTGAGCAGGAGCAACTTGGTGCCGGTGTCGACCCGGCCGTGGCCGAACACGCCGCGATCGGAGAC
>JBEICS010000141.1:0-5920 GCA_040383925.1 Acidimicrobiaceae bacterium
ACACCGTGGATGTTGAACTCGTCGGTGCAGATGGCCTCGACCGCGGCGATCACCCAGGGCAGGTACTCGGGCTTGCAGCCGGCCATCACAGCGTTGATGGCGATCTTCTCGACCGTCACCTCCACCAGATCGGGGGGCACCACGGCAACGACGTCGTCGGCAGCGCGGGTGGTGCCGGTGAGCATGCGCAGGACGCGCTCCTCTGTGGGCGGCACCACGGGCAGCCCGTCGGTGACGCCCAGGTCGTAGAGGCGTTCCATCTCGTCGTCGAGATCGGCCAGTTCGATGCGCCGAGCCTTCAATGCGCTGCCGCCGAACCGGGCGCGCAGGCGGTCGACGAGGTCGGGGTCGACGCTCATCGACCCGCAGCCGGGGCGCATGACGGGCAGGTCGTCGCCGAGCTGGGCGATGCCGGTGATGCGCTGCCACTCGGCCCGCGACCAGCCGACGGTGCGTTCGATCTCGATGCCGTCGACCACGCGGATGAGGGTGGGCACGGTCTCGATGTCGTGGTGCCAGCTGAGCGCGAGGTCGGCGTCGTGCACTGCGGCGACGCTGGTGGGGAAGTGCGGATCGTCCTGCGTGAACACGGTCGATTCGAACTGGGCGAGGAGCGGCGCCACCATGCGGCAGGTCTCGCACTCCTCCTTCACGAACACGACCAGCCCGTTGGGCAGCGCCGGCCGGGTGCCCGGGGCATCGCTCATGCGAGGAACTCCATGATGCGGGCGTTCACCACGTCGGGCCGCTCGACCTGCAGGAAGTGGCCGCAGCCGGGGACGATCTCGATGGTGACGTTGGGGGTGACCATTGCCTTGGCGCTCTCGGCCACCTCCACCCCGATGCAGCCGTCGTCGGCGCCGTGGAGGTACAGCATCGGCTGGGTGGGCACACCGGAGGTTGCGGCCTGCAGTTCGTCGAGCGCCGGGTCCTTGTAGCCGTCGCCGAGCGTTGCCCGGTAGTAGCCGAGCGCGGCCGCGAGATGCGCCGGGTCGCGCAGGCACTGCTTCACCAGTTCGGCGTCGGCGGCGCCGTCGTGGCCGGGCGACCAGTCGGCCCAGATCATGTCGATGAAGGCCAGGTCGTTGGCGGGCACCACCAGATCGGACAGACCGTGCTGGAAGAAGAACATGTACCAACTGCGCTTGATCTGGGCGAGGTTGGTGGCGAAGGCCAGGCCGAGGGCGCCGCCGGGAGGCACGGCCATGCTGACCACCTTGCTCCACCGCTCGGGAGCGGCAACTGCGGCGCCGTGCGTGGCGGGTGCGCCCCAGTCGTGGCCGATGATGACGGCCGGGTCGCCGCCGCCGAGAGCCTCGTGGAACCCGATGGCGTCGAGCGCCAGGGCAGCGGTCTGGTAGCGGCCGTCGGGCGCCACCGAGGTGGGGGCGTAGCCGCGCTGGAACGGGGCGACGGCCCGGTAGCCGTGAGCCGCCAGTTCGGGCAGGAGGTGGCGCCACGAGTGGGCGCTGTCGGGGAAGCCGTGAAGGCACAGGGCGAGGGGGCCGTCGGTGCCTGCGCAGAGGTATGCGAACTCGACCCCGTTCACGGTGATGGTCTGCTGTTGGATGGGTGCGGCTGCCATGTCCGCACCGTAGTCATCCAGCCGGTCGAAATGCGACCGACGTCACCTCCACCCCCGTTTACTCGCCCGTCGACATGAACGTAGGGTTACGCAGATAGGGAGCGAGCGAACGATCGGCGTCACGTTCCATGGAGTCCGGGGATCCACCCCCTGCCATGGCGATGACATCCGGAGGTGCGGCGGCAACACGTCGTGCGTGTCGCTTGACATACCCGGACAGCGACCGATCGTGTTCGATCTGGGTACGGGGGTGCGGTACTTCGGCGCCGGCCAAGCGGTCGACGGAACCTTCGACGGGGTGAGTCTGGTCACCCACCTGCACTGGGACCACATCCAGGGGCTGCCGTTCTTCACGCCGATGCTGTTCCCGGGCGCGAAACTCGACGTGTACGGCCCACCGCAAGACGACGGTCGCACGCTGAGCGAGGTGTTCGAGTCCAGCATCCGCCCCCCGTTGTTCCCCATCAGCATCAGCCAGTTTCCTGGCGACTTCCGTTTCCACGAGGTGGCCGACACCGAGTTCTCGATCGGCGATGTGCGGGTGATGTCGCGGCTGGTGCCCCACGTCGGTCCCACCCTCGGGTACCGCATCGAGTGGGAGGGTCGCAGCATCGCCTACGTGAGCGACCATCAGCAGCCCTACGACGGGTCGCTGCGGGCGAGCGAGGGCGTGCTCGAGTTGGTACAGGGTGTCGACCTGCTGATCCACGACTCGCAGTACACGGTCGACGAGTTCGCCCGGAAGTTCAACTGGGGTCACTGCACCGCCGAGTACGCGCTGTGGTTGGCGGTCGAGGCCGGCGTCAAACGCCTCGCCCTGTTCCACCACGATCCGGGCCGCAGCGACGACGCGATCGAGGCCACGGCATCGCGGCTGTCGAACCTCGGCTGCAGCGGCGGTGTCGAGGTGCTGGTGGCCCGCGAGGGGCTCACCGTCACGCTGCCGTGATCGCCACCGTTGCTGCGGTCGCGCTGGGCGTGGTGTTCGTGGTTGCTGGTGCCAGCAAGGTGGTGTCGCGTCGCGAGTGGCCGGCACAGGCAGCGCAGTTGGGTGCGCCAGCGGTCATCGCTCCGCTGGTGCCGTGGTGGGAGATCGTGGTGGGCGCGCTCCTCGTGGTGGACATCGCCGCCCCGTGGCCGGCGGTGGCGGCGGCGGCGACCCTGGTGGTGTTCACGGCGCTGCTGATGCGGCTGATCGCCAGGGGTGAGCATCCGCCGTGCGCGTGTTTCGGCGGGTTCAGCGCACGTCCGATCGGCTGGGGTCACGTGGCCCGCAATGCCGTGTTCCTGGGCCTGGCGGTGACTGCGGTCGTTGCCGCCTGACCGCGGCGCGGCCGTGGTCGGGTGTTCAGGCCGAGCCGGCGATGACGAGCGAGAAGGCGAGGTACGACGCTTCCTCGCGCCACATGTCGTAGCGACCACTCGGGCCACCGTGGCCGGCACCCATCTCGGTGCGCAGGAGCAACGGGGCATCGTTGGTGCGCACGGCTCGCAGCCGGGCGCACCACTTGGCGGGTTCGTGATAGCTCACCCGAGGGTCGTTCAGTCCGGCCGTGATGAACACGGCGGGGTAGTCGGCGGCCACGGTGTTGTCGTAGGGCGAGTACGACAGCATGTAGCTGGCGATGGGTTCGGCGCGCGGGTCGCCCCATTCGTCCCATTCGGTGACGGTGAGCGGCAGGGTGGGGTCGCTCATCGTGTTCACCGCATCGACGAACGGCACCTCGGCGATGACGCCGGCGAACAGATCGGGGCGCATGGTCATGCAGGCTCCCACCAGCAGGCCACCGGCGCTGCCACCGCGGATGATCACGCGGTCGGGGTGCGCCCATGCGCCGTCGACGACGTGCTCGACGCTGGCGATGGTGTCGGTGAAGGTGTTGCGCTTGTTCAACAACATGCCATCGAGGTACCACCGGCGGCCCAGTTCGCCGCCACCGCGCGGGTGCACCAACACCCACACCCAGCCCCGGTCGAGCAGCGACAGCCGCCCGATGCTGAACCACGGCGGCATCGACGACTCGTAGCTGCCGTAGCCGTACACGAACAGCGGTGCGGTGCCGTCGTTCGGGGTGGTCTTGGCACGCACGATGTCGACCGGTACCAGCGTGCCGTCGGGTGCGGTGGCCCACTCGCGGTGGGCTTCGTAGCGGCTGAGGTCGGCGTTCGGCACGGGCTGCTGCTTCAGCAGCGTGTGCACGCCGGTGGTGAGGTCGAGTTCGAACACCGAGGCCGGTGTGGTGAACGAGTTGTACGAGTAGCGCAGCGTGCCGGCGTGCCACTCGGGGTTGGCCTCGAGGTCGAGTTGGTGCGGCTCGTCGCCGAGGTCGAGCACCTCGATGCTGCCGTCGCGGCGCACGATGCGGATCCGCTGCTGGGCGTTCGACCACTCGTGCACCACCAGATGGTCGGCGAACGGCTCGAGACCGTCGATGCGCTGGCCGTCGACATGGGCCAGGAGCTCGGTCCACTCGTCGGGTCGTTCGATCGGTGCGCTCATCACGCGGAAGTCGACAGCGTCGAGGTTGGTGAGCACGACGAACCGGTCGCCCCAGTGATCAATCTGGTACTCGACGCCCTGCGTGCGTCCGCGCACGCTGCGGGGCGGGGTGCCGGGTGCGTTGGCGGGGATGATCCACGCCTCGGCGGTGTGCTTGTTGGCAGCGTGGATGACGATCCATTCCTCGCTGCGGGTGAGGTCGACGCCCACGTAGAACGACTCGTCGGGCTCGTCGAGCATGAGGACATCGGCGCTCTGGTCGGTGCCCAGGGTGTGCCGCCACACCTCTGCGGGGCGCATCTGGTCGTCGGGTCGCATGTAGACGAAGGTGCGCGAGTCGGCGGCCCATGCCGAACCACCCCAGGTCGACACGCCCTCCACCACCTCGTCGATGTCGGTGCCGGTGGTGAGGTCGCGGAAGCGGATGGTGTACTGCTCGCTGCCGTCGAGGTCGGCCGCCCATGCCAGCCAGCGCTGGTCGGGGCTCACGTCGAAGATGCCCAGCGAGAAGTAGTCGTGGCCCTGGGCTTCGAGGTTCTCGTCGATCAGTACCACTTCGGTGGCGGTCTCTCGACTGGTGCCGCGGCAGTGGATGGGATAGCTGGCGCCTTCCTCGGTGCGGCTGGTGTACCACCACTCGCCCTTGCGGACCGGTACGGCCACGTCGGTCTCCTGCACCCGGCTCTTCAGCTCGTCGAACAGCGTCTGCGTCAGCGCCGTGTGCGGGGCGAACCAGGCATCGGCGTAGGCGTTCTCGGCCTCGAGGTAGGCGATGGTGTCGGGGTCGTCGCGGTCTCGCATCCAGGCCCACGAGTCGACCACGTCGCCGGTGGGGCGATGCCAGACATGGGGGACCTGCTTCGCGACGGGTTGGTTCACGGTGACGAGCGTAACGTCGCACGTCGACGCAGGCCGACTGCATCCCCAGTAGCGTGCGCCGCTGTGCGGGTGTGGATCGATCAAGACCTTTGTACTGGCGACGGCCTGTGCATCGACCATGCACCCGATGTGTTCATCCAGCTCGAGGACGGCATTGCGTACGTTGCCGAGGACGGGCTGCCGTTGAACGATCCGGGTGGTTCGGGCAGCCTGGCCTGGGTGAGCGAGCGCAACTACCAGTCGGTGGTCGACGCCGCCGAGGCCTGCCCGGGCGAGTGCATCTTCATCGAGCTCGCCCCCGCCGCCGAATCACCCGCCGCCTGAGTAGCGTCGGCAGCCGCGAGTGGACTGGGCGGAGCGAATTGTTACTATGGCGGTAGTGGAAATCCCCCTCGCCGCTACCGACCTCCAGGGAGCCCGGCCATGACCTCGTTCGATCTCGATCTCAGCAAGTACAACCTCGGCTGGAGCGATGAAGTCGAGTACGCGTTCGACCCTGTGAAGGGCCTCAACCCCGGCGTCGTCGACCAGATCAGCTGGTGGAAGGGCGAGCCGCAGTGGATGACCTCGGTCCGCCAGCGCAGCCTGAAGATGTTCGAGCGCAAGCCGATGGCCCCGTGGTTCGCCGACAACATGCCCGACATCGACTTCCAGGACATCTACTACTACCTGCGGCCCGCAACCGATCAGGTGAGCGAGTGGGACGACCTGCCCGAGCAGATGAAGGCCACCTACGAGAAGCTGGGCATCCCCGAGGCCGAGCGCAAGTACCTCGCCGGCGTCACGGCCCAGTACGAGAGCGAGGTCGTCTTCCACCGCAACCGCGAAGATCTCGAGGCGCAGGGCATCTTGTTCTGCGACATGGACACGGCGCTGCGCGAGTACCCCGACCTGGTGAAGAAGTACTTCGGCACGGTCATCCCCGCCGGCGACAACAAGTTCGCCGCGCTGAACAC
>JBEICS010000142.1:0-5911 GCA_040383925.1 Acidimicrobiaceae bacterium
CTTGGAAGCCGGCGAGCACGCCCATGGCGCCGAAGTTCACGGCCTGCTGGCCCGAGCCGCAGAAGCGGTTCAGCGTGACACCCGGGGCGTCGATCGACCAGCCCGCGTCGAGCGCTGCCATGCGGGCGATGTCCATCGAGTGGTCGCCGCTACCGGCGCCGCAGCCCATCACCACGTCGTCGACGTCGGCGGTGTCGAACCCGTTGCGGGTCTGCAGCGCGTTCAGCACCTGGGCGAGGATGCGCTGGGGATGGATGGGGTGCAGCGCCCCCGATTCCTTGCCCTTGCCTCGGGGCGAACGGACGGCGTCGATGATCCAGGCTTCGTTGCTCATGGCCCGAAGGTAGTCCGCTCCCCCGGTGCAGCCCACTACGGTGCACCGATGCCTTCCGACGCCCGCCTCGCCGTGTTCGTGGTGACCACCCCGGGCCTCGAGCCGCTCGTCGCCGACGAGCTGCGCCGGCTGGGGGTGCGCGATGCCAAGCTGCGCCACGGTGGCGTGGGCTGCAGCCTCACCTGGCCGCAGTTGGGCCTGGCCCACCTGCAACTCCGCACCGCCACGCGCGTGCTGGTGCGCATCGGCACGTTCCCGGCACCGGGCTTCCGCGAACTCGAACGCGGCCTGAAGCGCATCGACTGGGCCGCCTGGCTGCCGCCAGCGGCTCGGGTCGACCTGCGCGTGTCGAGCACCGGGTCGGCGCTGTTCCACACCGGCGCCATCGAGGAGCGGGCAGCGGTGGTGCTCGAACCGTTCACCGGCGAGGGCGCCGAGCAGACGGTGATGATCCGCCTGCAGCACGACACCGCCACCGTCAGCCTCGACGCCTCGGGCCTGGCCCTCCACAAGCGGGGCTGGCGCCAGGCGGTCGACGACGCGCCACTGCGCGAAACCCTCGCAGCCGCGCTGGTGACGGTGAGCGGCTGGAACGGCAAGGCCCCGTTGCACGACCCGTTCTGCGGCTCGGGCACCATCGCCATCGAGGCGATGATGATCGCCCGTCGCATGCCGCCCGGCCGCAACCGGCCCTTCGCCTTCCAGCAGTGGCCACGCGCCGACGAGGTGCGCTGGGAGCGACTGGTCACCGCTGCCGATGCCGACGTGGTCGACCGCCGCCCTCCGGTGACGGGCAGCGACACCTCGGGCCACGCCATCGACGCCGCCCGCGCCAACGCCACTCGGGCAGGTGTGGGCGAGCTCGTCACCTTCGAACAACGCCCCGCCGGCGAGGTGGCGCTGCCCACCACCCCGGGCTGGGTGGTCACCAACCCGCCGTACGGCGAGCGACTGCGCGGTGTCGCCCCGGCCATGCACCAGTTCGTCGACCTGCTCACCCGCTCGCCGCGCTGGCGCGGCGCGGTCATCGCCCCCACGGGCCTGGTGAGCGCCCACCTCGCGCCGCTGCACCCGGCAGCACCCGACGCCCGGCTAGGCGTGTCGAACGGCGGCATCGCCGTCCAACTCACCCCCTTCAGCGGAGTCGCAGCCACGCCGTAGCGAGCGTCGCTCGGTTCGACGTCAGGACCCTGCGAACGGGCTATCGGCGAAGCAGTCCCACCGGATCGACTGCTCGCGGAAGTTCGGATACATCGTGGCGACACCCTGAACCGGTGGCACCGACCACAGGATCCACGTGGGATCGTCGACCCGCTCACGGAAGAAGTCGGGCCACTCACCGACGTCACGGCCGAGGTACCGCTCGTAGATCTGCCGCACTCGGCGGGCGTCGTGCACCTCGATCCGTCCCGGACCGCGCACGCGGACCTGTCGGATGCGATCCGGCGGATCGAACTGGTCGATCAGTACGGCGAGGTCGGCGCTCCGCTGCGCGGCAGCGACGAACGGACTGGACGGGTGACTGGTGAACCAGAATCGCTCGTCGTCGAAGACGAACCACACGCTCCCGAGAAGAGGAATACCCGACCTCGCCACCGCAGCCACCTGCGCCATCCGCATGTCCTCGGCCAAGAACTTGCGGACGTGCTGCGGCTCGAGCATGGACGAATCATCGCACGCACGACACACGCGCAGGGCGCCCGGTACCGAGACCGCAGCCGGCTCGATGCCTCCAGCGCTCGCCCTGGCATGTGTGGGCGTCACGCCATCCGTTCAGCGCGTTTCTCCGCTGAGAAATCGCGAACACAGATCTGCAAGTACGCACTACACGGCGACTTTGGCGTACTTCCTTTGGGCGGCCTGCTTGGAAACACCCAGCATCGCGCCGATCTCCGACCACGATCTATCCGATCGACGAGCAGCACGAACGGCTTCGATCAGTGCAGCGTCGAGTTCGCTTCGATGTTCGGCGAGTTCCGCAATGGTGCGGAGCGATTCGGTATCGGCCACGACCAGATCTCGTGGTTCAACCTTGTCGGCCCACGCTTCGATCGCTTTGGCCCGTGCTGCTCGAGTTGTGCTCATTTCGTCCACCATCCCTTCAGGAACTTGGCTCGCGCCGGCATTGCGTGGATGACTGCCACGCCATCGTCGTCTCGGACAACACCAACTTCTAGCGGCTCACCCGCGTGGGACGGGCCGACGAACATCGTGACTGCTTCGTCGTCGGTCTCGAACGCTCGCCAGTGATGTCGAACTGCGTGGATCATGTCGTTGTCGTCGATGCCATGTCTTCGTGCTGAGGGCTCGACGTCCACGAACTGAGGCTACCCGCGGCTCAACAGTGCGTCAACACATGTTGACGCACTGTTGAGCCCGTAGCAGACCCATCGGCCAAGCGCACCGAGATCGCCTTCGCCACACCCTGAGTATGGCGGAACGTGATACACCTCACAGTTCTGGCGAGGCAGCGAATGGTGCCCGGCACGGGCGCCCTGCGCGCTCCGCTCTGATCCCATCGAGGAATCGCTCGTAGGCTCCGCCGCATGCAGCGTCAGCGTCTCCGCGACCTCGGGTTCACGATCGGCACCCTGCCCGCCGGGCCCACCAACACCATCACCGACGTGGTGGGCGTGTCGGTGGGGCACTGCACCGTGGTGCACGACGAGCCGCGGGTGGCACGCACCGGCGTGACGGTGGTGCATACCCGGGCCCCGCACGAGCGCGACCAGCTCTGCTACGGCGCGATGCACAGCCTGAACGGCAACGGCGAGATGACCGGCAGCCACTGGCTGGCCGAGAGCGGCCTGCTGAGCGGACCGATCGCCATCACCAACACCCACCAGGTGGGCATGGTGCGCGATGCACTCGTCGCGTACGAGGAACAGCGCGACCCCGACGCCACCTGGTGCCTACCCGTCGTGGGCGAAACCTACGACGGGTTCCTCAACGACATCGGCGCCTTCCACCTCACCGCCGAACATGTGGCCGCCGCGCTGGCCGATGCCGAACGCTCGGGCGGGTTGCCCGCGCCCGTGGCCGAGGGCAACGTCGGCGGCGGCACCGGGATGATCTGCCACGAGTTCAAAGGCGGTATCGGCACCGCCAGCCGCGTGGCCACCACGGCGGGCGGGTCGTACACGGTCGGCGCGCTGGTGCAGGCCAACTACGGGCGCCGGAGCCTGCTGCGCCTCGACGGCCGACACGTGGGCGAGGCCATCGGCCCCGACGTGACGCCCCTCCCCCACGACCCCGCTACCGGCGACGCCGGGTCGATCATCGTCGTGCTCGCCACCGACGCGCCGCTCTTGGCCGACCAGTGCCGTCGCCTCGCCCAGCGGGCGGGCATCGGCCTCGCCCGCGTGGGCGGGTTCGGCGCCAACAACAGCGGCGACATCTTCTGCGCCTTCGCCACCGCCAATCGGGTGCCGCTGCACGCCGACCTACCGCTCGCCGTCGCCACCCTTCCCGCCGACCACCTCACGCCACTGTTCCTCGCCGCCGTCGAGGCGGTCGAGGAAGCCATCTGGAACGCACTGTGCATGGCCGACACGATGACCGGCCACCTCGGCCGCACCGTGCACGCCATCCCCCTCGACCACCTCACCGCCCTCCGCTGACCGCCCCGTCCCCGCGCCCGGCGGCAGCACCCGTTCGTGAGCGTGGACCGGCCCCCACCGGGACCAGCTTCACGGAGCATCGAGGTCCGTGAGCACAGACCGGCGCCTAGGGAGTCCAGGCTTACGAAGCCGCGGGGCGGGGCGGGCGGGGCGGGGCGAACCCGGCGCGGGGTCAGGTGCGGTACTGGACGCCGGGGAGGACGCAGAGCTGCTCGAACAGCAGGTTGGCGCCCAGCAGGGCGGTGTTGCCGGAGGAGTCGTACACCGGGGCGACCTCCACCACGTCGGCGCCCACCAGGTTCAGGCCGCGGCACCCACGGATGACCTCGAGGCCCTGCACCGACGTGAGGCCGCCCACCTCGGGCGTGCCGGTGCCGGGCGCCACCGACGGGTCGAGGCCGTCGACGTCGAACGTGAGGTACACCGGCGCATCGCCCATCTGGTCGCGCACCTCGGCCATCAACGGCGCGAGCGATCGGTGCCAGCACTCCTCGGCCGGCACCACCCGGCCGCCGAGCGAGGTGACCCAGTCGAAGTCGTCGGCTGCGTAGCCCGTGCCGCGCAGGCCGATCTGCACCACCCGGGCCGTGTCGACCAGGTCTTCCTCGATGGCCCGGCGCAGCCACGACCCGTGGGTGACCTTCTCGCCGAACATCGTGTCGTTCACATCGGCGTGGGCGTCGACGTGCACGATGCCCACCGGCCCGTGCGTCGCAGCGATGGCCTGCAGGATGGGATAGGTGACCGTGTGGTCGCCGCCCATGCCCAGCGGCACGGCACCCGCCGCCAGTACCCCCGCCACGAAGTCGCGGATGATGGGCACGCAGGCCGGGGCGTTGAACGTGTTGAGCGCCACGTCGCCCACGTCGGCGATGGCCAGGCTGTCGAACGGCGCCGCCCGCGTGGCCATGTGATACGGCCGCAGCAGGCTCGACTCGGCGCGGATGGCCCGCGGCCCGAACCGCGCCCCGGTGCGGTTCGACGTTCCAATGTCGAACGGCACCCCGTAGAACGCCACGTCGAGGCCGTCGGCGGTGTCGCGCGCCGGCAGGCGCATCATCGTGGCCGGCCCGCCGAAACGGGGCATCGAGTTGCCACCGAGTGGCTGGGGCAGGGCGGCGTCGCTCATGGCCGTGATCTTGCCGCATCACTACGCTCGCCGCCATGAGCACGACCGATCACCACCTCCCCTCCCGCGCCCGAGTGGTGATCATCGGCGGCGGTGTCATCGGCACGTCGGTCGCCTACCACCTGGCCCATCTCGGCTGGAGCGACGTGGTGCTGGTCGAGCGCGACCAGCTCACCTCGGGCACCACCTGGCACGCCGCCGGGCTGATGGTCACCTTCGGCAGCACCAGCGAGACCAGCACCTCGATGCGTCGCTACACACGCGACCTGTACAGCCGCCTCGAGGCCGAGACCGGCCAGGCCACCGGGTTCAAGCCGGTGGGTTTCGTGGAACTGGCCGCAACGCCCGATCGCCTCGAGGAGTACCGGCGCGTCGCCGCCTTCAACCGCCACGTTGGCGTGGAGGTGGAGGAGATCACCCCGCAGGAGGTGGCGAACCTCTTCCCGCTGGCCCGCACCGACGACCTGCTGGCCGGCTTCTACGTACCCGGCGACGGGCGGGTGAACCCCGTCGACGTGACCATGGCGCTGGCCAAGGGTGCCCGCCAGCAGGGCGCCACCATCGTGCAGGGCGTCACGGTCACCGAGGTGATCACCAGCGGCAGCGGCCCCTCTCGCCGGGTGACCGGTGTGGCCACCGACCACGGCACCATCGAGTGCGACGTGGTGGTGAACTGCGCGGGCATGTGGGCCCGTCAGTTGGGCGAACGCAACGGGGTGACCATCCCGCTGCAGGCGGCCGAGCACTACTACCTCATCACCGAGCACATCGAGGGCCTCGACCCGTCGTGGCCCGTCATCGAAGACCCCGCCAACTACGGCTACTACC
>JBEICS010000143.1:0-5896 GCA_040383925.1 Acidimicrobiaceae bacterium
ACCCTTCGCTGCCCGTGGTGCGGCAGTCGGCGCACCTTCCTGCGCGGCTGGTTCAGACGACATCCGCGCTGCCGCACCTGTGGCATCGCTTGGAGTCGCGAGGTGGGCTTCGAACTCGGCGCCGTCACCATCAGCACCATCCTCACCTTCGGTGCCATTGCCATCTGCATGGCGGTGGGGTTCGTGGTCACCGCGCCCGACATCCCGGTGCTCCCGCTCATGCTGGGAATCGGTGCCGTCGGGGTGGTCGTCCCCGTGGTCGCTTATCCGTTCTCGTACACCCTGTGGCTGGCGTTCGACCTGGCGGTACATCCGCCCGAGGCGGCAGAACTGAGCGCGGCCGCAGCGTCGGTTGCGGCAGGCGACACCGAGCCGCCTGCCGACGCAGCCGTGGTTCAGCGCGACGAGCGGCCGGCGCGTACCCGCTCGAGGTAGGCCTCCGCCGAGGCGCGACCCTCTGGGTCGCGCAGGCCGGCCCGCAGGCCGTCGGCATCGGCCCAACTGCGACCCGTGCCCACCATCGACTCGGTCACCGCGTTCACGTGCGCCTTGGTCTCGAGGAGCGCCAGCTTCGGCTTCGACACGAGGAGGTCGACGAGCTCGTCGACGGCGGCGTCGAGTTGGTCGTCGGGCACGACACGGTTCAAGAAGCCCGAGCGCAACGCCTCGTCGGCGTCGAAGGGGCGGCAGGTCATCACCAACTCCTTGGTGAGCGCCGGGCCGATCTCGCGTACCAGGCGGGGGATGCCGCCCCAGGCGAGCGGGATACCGAGGTCGATCTCGGGGATCGAGAACCGGGCCGAGGTGGCAGCGATGCGCAGGTCGCAACCGGAAGCCACCACCACACCGCCGCCGACGCACCATCCCTGGATGCGCGCGACGGTGACGGCGCGCATCTCGTCGAGTGCCCGGCCCATGCGCCAGCCCTGTTGCGAGTCCTCCATCGGCGCAGCGGACGAGAAGCCCGACAGGTCGGCGCCCGCCGAAAACGCCCGCCCGGCGCCGGCGACCACCACCACCTTCAGGTCGAGGTGCTCGTCGAACCAACGGGCCGCCAGCTCGATCTCGTGCAGCGTCTGCGTGCTGAGCGGGTTCAGGCGGTCGGGGCGGTCGAGCAGCAACCGGCCGCGTGGTCCGTCGACGGTGACGGTGATGGTCTCGAAAGCGGGTGCGTCCATGGCGGGCGACCCTACTCAGCCCCTGTCGAGGGATGATCGCCGGTGGCGTTGTGACGCATGCCGCGCCGTTCGATCGGCACGATGCTTGATCGAACGGTTGTTCGTAACTACACTCCTGTCGTTCGAACAACCCGGTCGCACCCAACCGTGTCACACCCCCTCCGTAGGGTTCCCGACAGCGAGCGACACAGCAAGCAACCACCCATCGGGCCGAGGTCCGGCCCCGCATCACCACACGCACCACAGGAGACACGGACATGAGCAACGACCGCGGCAAGGCACTCGAGATGGCACTGGCCCAGATCGACAAGCAGTACGGCAAGGGCTCCATCATGAAGATGGGCGAGAAGGGCACGATGGCCATCGAGGTCATCCCCACGGGCGCGTTGTCGCTCGACCTGGCGCTCGGCGTGGGCGGCCTGCCCCGCGGTCGCGTCATCGAGGTGTTCGGCCCCGAGTCGTCGGGCAAGTCCACCCTCGCCATGCACGTCGTGGCCGAGGCCCAGCGCAACGGTGGCATCTGCGCCTACATCGACGCCGAGCACGCCATGGACCCGGTGTACGCCCGGGCCATCGGGGTCGACGTCGACGAACTGCTCATCAGCCAGCCCGACACGGGCGAGCAGGCGCTCGAGATCGCCGACATGCTGGTGCGCTCCGGCGCACTCGACGTGGTGGTCATCGACTCGGTGGCAGCCCTCACACCCCGCGCCGAGATCGAAGGCGAGATGGGCGACACGCACGTGGGTCTGCAGGCCCGCCTCATGAGCCAGGCGCTGCGCAAGCTCACGGCCAACCTCAACAAGTCGAACACCATCATGATCTTCATCAACCAGTTGCGCGAGAAGATCGGCGTCATGTTCGGTTCGCCCGAGACCACGCCCGGCGGCCGTGCCCTGAAGTTCTATTCGTCGGTTCGCCTCGACATCCGTCGCATCGAGTCCATCAAGGACGGCGCCGAGATCACCGGCTCGCGCACCCGGGTGAAGGTCGTGAAGAACAAGGTTGCCCCGCCCTTCAAGCAGGCCGAGTTCGACATCATGTACGGCAAGGGCATCAGCCGCGAGGGTTCGCTGCTCGACATGGCGGTCGACATGGCCATCGTGAAGAAGTCGGGCGCCTGGTTCACCTACGACGGTGAACAACTCGGCCAGGGCCGTGAGAACGCGAAGAACTACCTGGCGGCGAACCCCGAGGTGATGGTCGAGATCTCCGACCGGGTGCGCACCCAGGCCGGTCTCAACAACGACGAGTTCGCCGAGGGCTTCTCCGACGCCGACGACGAGCCGATCGAGATCGACTGAACGCCGCCGGTGGTCGGGCCGATCAACGGCCCGGCCACCGGTGCCGCGAGCACCCGGAACGCCCGGCCATCGGGCGAGTCGGGCCGTGGGCTGGGGGGCTAGCCTCGTCGTCGTGACCCGTCGCTACATCGTGCGCACCTATGGGTGCCAGATGAACGAACACGACTCCGAGCGCATCGCCGGCCTGCTCGAGGCCGACGGGTTGGTCGCTGTCGACGATGAGGCCGATGCCGACGTCGTCGTGCTGAACACCTGTTGCATTCGCGAGAACGCCGACAACAAGCTGTACGGCAACCTCGGTCACCTGAAGGCGTGGAAAGAGCAGGGCGAGGGTCGCCAGATCGTCGTCGCAGGCTGCCTGGCGCAGAAGGACCGCGACGTCGTGCGCCAGCGGGCACCGTGGACCGATGTAGTGCTCGGCACGCACAACGTGCACCGCACTGCCGATCTGTTGCAGCAGGCGGGTCGGTCGGGGCCGGTCACCGAGATCTTCGACGAGGCGGTCATCGACGACCACGCCCTGTTCCCCTCGGCGTTGCCGGCCCGGCGCGAGACCACCTACAACGCCTGGGTCACCATCCAGATCGGCTGCGACAACTCGTGTGCGTTCTGCATCGTCCCGGCGGTACGTGGGGCCGAGATCAGCCGGCCGTTCGACGATGTGGTCGCCGAGGTGGGGTCGCTGTCGGCGCAGGGGGTCACCGAGATCACCCTGCTCGGCCAGAACGTGAACAGTTACGGCCGCGACCTGCAGGTGGCGGCCCGACGTGACGGGGCGGTCGATGTGTCGCTGCGTCCGCTGTTCGCCGATCTGCTCACCGCCGTCGGCGCGGTACCCGGTATCCAGCGGGTGCGGTTCACCAGCCCGCATCCCAAGGACATTCGGCCCGACACCTTCGCAGCCATGGCAGCCACACCCAGTGTGTGCGAGCACCTCCACTACCCCTTGCAGTCGGGCTCTGACCGCATCCTCTCGGTCATGCACCGTGGCTACACCGCCGAGCGGTACCTCGAACGTCTCGTCCAGGCTCGTGCATCCGTCGCCGACCTAGCCGTGTCGACCGACATCATCGTCGGGTTTCCGGGCGAGACCGACGACGACTTCGCCCGCACGCTCGAGGTGGCCGCCGCCGCCGAGTACGACTACGCGTACACGTTCATCTTCTCGCCGCGCGACGGCACCGAGGCGGCCACCATGGTCGACCGGTTCGTCGATCCGGCAGCGGTGGCCGAACGCTTCGAACGACTGCGCGTGGTGGTCGAGCGCAGCGCCATCGCCAAGCACCGCGACCGCATCGGCCGCATCGAAGAGGTGCTGGTCGAAGGACCGAGCCGCAAGGATCCGGCTGTGCTCTCGGGGCGCACCCGCCAGAACAAGCTCGTCCACTTCCGCCCGGCCAAGCCGGTGCGTACCGGCGCCTACGCCACCGTCGAGGTGACAGGTGCCGCCCCACACCATCTCACCGGCGAACTCGTCGAGGTCATCAGCGAACCCACGCACAAGCGCCGCCTCGACGTCGTGGTGGTGTGAGCGCTCCTATCGTCGTCCTCGGCCCCACGGCCAGCGGCAAGAGCGATGTGGCGATGGCGCTGGCGCGCGAGTGCGGCGGTTGGTCCGTGCCGCAAACCGCCGAGATCGTGGCGGTCGATGCGATGCAGGTGTACCGGGGCATGGACATCGGTACTGCCAAGCCGTCGGCCACCGACCGAGCCGAGGTGGTGCACCACTGCCTCGATCTCGTCGACCCGACCCGCGACTTCACCGTCGCCGAGTTCGCGTCGGCTGCCGCCGGCGCTGTGGCATCCATCGAGTCGGCCGGGCACCTGCCGCTGGTGGTGGCCGGCACGGGGCTGTACCTGCGGATGCTCACCGACCCGATGGAGATACCCGGCACCTGGCCCGAGGTGCGCGAGCGGCTCGAACGACGGCTCGTCGCCGAGGGCCCGCTGGCGCTGCACACCGAGTTGGCACTGGTCGATCCGGCAGCTGCGGCCAAGATCGAACCGGCGAACGGCCGCCGGACGGTGCGGGCCCTCGAGGTGTGCCTCGGCGGACGCCGCCTGTTCAGCTCGTACGGCCCGGGTCTCGACTCGTACGGGGGTACCCGCTATCGCCAGTTCGGCTTGCGCTGGTCGCGCGAGGTGCTGACCACGCGGATAGCCACCCGGGTGCACCAGATGATGGCGGCCGGCCTGCTGGCCGAAGTGCAGGCGCTGCACGGGGTCGGCCGGCTGTCGCGCACTGCGGCCCAGGCGCTCGGCTACAAGGAACTGATCGATCACCTCGAAGGGCGCTGCAGTCTCGACGAGGCGGTCGAGCAGGTGATCGTGCGCACCCGGCAGTTCGCGGTGCGTCAGGAGCGGTGGTTCCGTCGCGACCCACGCATACAGTGGATCGGCATCGATGCCGACCCGGTCGCCGAGGTCGTACCGGTCATCAGGAGGGCCCTCGTCGGATGAAGCTCGATCTCACCAAGCATCACGGGTGGGGGAACGACTTCCTGGTGGTGGCCGACGAGCAGTTGGCCGACGATGTCGATCGCCCGGCCGTGGCCCGTGCCGTCTGCGACCGCCGACGCGGTGTCGGTGCCGACGGCCTGCTCGTGGTGGGTTCGGCCGAAGGGTTCACCGCCACGATGACCCTGTACAACGCCGATGGCTCGGTGGCCGAGATGAGCGGCAACGGCATCCGCTGTTTCGCCCAGGCCTTGGCCCGCCGCGACGGCCACCTCGGCCCCCAGCGCATCCTCACCGGTGCCGGACCACGCCTGGTGGCGCTGGCAGCCACCGACCACCCCGACACCATCTCGGCCAGCGTCGAGATGGGCCCGATCACCGCTATCGGTGCGCCCGACGGCTGGGATGACATCGGCGCGCACCCCGACCGGCCGGTGGCGCACCTCAGCGTGGGCAACCCGCACACCGTGGTGGGGGTCGATGACGTGCGAGCGGTCGACCTGCTCACCCTGGGTCGAGCCGTGCCGGGCACCAACCTCGAGATCGTCGAACCCGGCCCCGAGCCCGATGCCATCACCATGCGGGTGCACGAACGCGGCGCCGGGCTCACCGAGGCGTGTGGCACCGGTGCCTGCGCCAGCGCGTGGGCAGCTGCCGCGTGGGGACTGGTCCCGTCGGCGGCAGCCGAAATCCTCGTGCACATGGACGGCGGAAGTGCCAGGGTGCGGTTGCACGATCCCGCTCCCGGCCAGGTCACCCTCGTCGGACCAGCCGTGTTCGTCGCTGCCATCACCGTCGAACTCGACCCGTCCGACCTGCTCCGCACCACCGCATGAGGCCCGCCCGATGACATCTCCGTACCAGGAAGCGCTCGGCTCCACGCTGATCGAGCGCACCAAGCGCGAGCGCATCGTGCTGGTTGGCGTCACCCTGCCGGGCCACACCGACGACGACACC
>JBEICS010000144.1:0-5884 GCA_040383925.1 Acidimicrobiaceae bacterium
AGACGATGGGCCTGATCGTCGGGCAACTGGAAGCCGGTGTCGTGCATGCCCAGCGGTTCGAGCACGCGGGTGCGCATCGCCTCGTCGAGCGTCTGGCCGGTGATCACCTCGATCACCCGGCCGAGCACATCGATCGACATCGAGTAGTTCCATTCGCTGCCGGGCTGGAACACCAGCGGCAGCCGGGCCAGCGCCGCACACTGCGCAGCGAGGTCGTCGGTGCGCGGTGTGGCGGTGTCGAAGCCAGCGGCCCGGTACATGGCATCGACCGGATGCGCATGCATGAACCCGTAGGTGAGACCCGAGGTGTGGGTGAGCAGATGCCAGAGCAGCATCGGCTCGGTGACGGGTTCGAGGTTGGGTGCCGTCGCGGTACCCGACCGCCACACCCGTTGCTCGGCGAACTCGGGCAGGAACCGCGCCACCGGGTCCTTCAGTTCGAACAGCCCCTCCTCCCACAGCATCAGCGCCAGCACCGAGGTGATCGGCTTGGTCATCGAGTAGATCCGCCACACCGTCTCGCCGGTACCTGGGTCGCCGGTGACCGGCGCGCCCTGTTCGCGATCGCGGTGCCCGGCGCTGGCCACGTGGGCGAGGTGGCCACCACGTGCCAGGGCCACCTGCCAACCGGCCAGTTGCCCGCGGTCGACGTAGCCGGTGAACAACCGGTCGAGGCGGCCGAGCCGGGCTGCGTCGAGGCCGACGTCACCCGGGTCGACGGTGGGTTCGAGTGCTGCTGCCATGGCTCGCGTCCTTTCTGTCCGTTGGCGGGACTGTAGGCCCTGGCCGATGCGGTCGGGTCCTTGGTCCCGGTGTGGCGGCGAGGCCCGCCGCGTACGATCGGTGCCATGCGATTCAGGTGGCGCGCAATCGGCGGAGTCCTGGCGGCGGGTGTACTGCTGGGCCTGGCCGCCTGCGGTGGCGACGATGCCCCGCGCGAGTACGTCGGTTACCGGCAATCACCCGGCCAGCAGGTGGGCGCCACGTCGCTTCCCGACGCCAGCGCAGAGGGCGCCGAGTTCGCCTTCGCTGCGGAACCCGGACACCTGCTCATCGCCTACTTCGGCTACACCTCGTGCCCCGACGTGTGCCCCACCACCCTGTCGGGGCTGCGACAAGCCTTGCGCGACCTCGGCGACGATGCGGCCCGGGTCGACCTGGCGATGGTCACCATCGACCCGGCCCGCGACACCGACGACATCCTGGTCGGGTACGTGCAGAGCTTCGTCGACGGCGCTCACGCGCTGCGCACCACCGACGACAGTGCGCTGCGGGCGGTCACCGAGGCATTCGGTGCCTCCTACAGCGTCACCACTGCCGCCGACGGCGCCGTGGAGGTGGCCCACTCCGGCGCGATGTACGTGGTCGATCCCTCCGGCGCCGTCACCCTCACGTGGCCGTTCGGGGTCACCTCCGACGACATCCGCGGCGACCTGGCCCAACTGCTCGCGGAGTACCCGTCGTGAGCCTGCGCCGCACACGTCTCGATCGGTGGTCGGCCCTCGTCGTGCTGCCACTGCTGGCGTTCGTGCCGCTGGCGTGCAGCAGCGACGTGGCGCAGCCGGGTCTCAGTGCCGTGCCGGTCACCACCATTGCCGGCCCCTACGACTTCGACTTCACCATTCCTGCCGGCACGGGCGTGCTGCTCGACGCCGGGGCCCGCCCGGCGGTGTTCCCCACGTTCCTCGATGTGCGTGTGGGCGACACCATCCGCATCGTGAACGACGACGACCGCGGGCACACGATGGGCACGTTCTACGTGCTGGCGAAGTCGACGCTCACCTACCGCTTCACCACGGCGGGAGTGTTCAAGGGCGAGTGCACGGTGAACCCCGGCCAGGAGTTCGTCCTCACCGTCACGGAGTGATGTCGAACTGCTCGGCCACGAGGTCGAGCAGTTCCGCCTCATCGACCGCGCCGGAGTGCACCTCGACCGATCCGTCGGCGGCCACGAACAGCGTGGCCGGCAGACCGGTGATGCGCAGTTCGGCAGTGAGGTCGCCGTCGGCATCGAGGTACTGGGGGAACGTCACCCCGATGTCGGCCAGGTAGGCGGCCGCAGGTGCGGCATCGTCGCCCTGGTTCACGCCGAGCACCGCAACCCTGCCCTGCAGCTGATCGGCGACCGCTTGGAACGCGGGCAACTCCTTGCGACACGGACCACACCAGGTGGCCCACAGGTTCACGACGGCCGGGCCGTCGATGTCGGCTGCCGACAACACATCACCTGCGGCGTCGATCGGCACGAGGTCGACGGCTGGGATGGTGAGCGCCTGTTCCCCGTCGCTGCACGCGGCGAGGGGGGCAGCCACGAGTGCGGCGGCGACGACGGCGGTCGACCAGCGTTGCCCGATGCGGGTCACGGCGCAGCGTCGCCGACGGTGACGGGCACCTCCACCGAACCGGCCTGCTCGAACGTGAGCGTGATCGTGAAGGTCTGGCCCATCTCGAGCGGGGCGACGAGGTCGAGCAACATGATGTGGTAGCCGCCGGGCTTCAGCTCCACGGCGGTGCCGGCGGGCAGGTCGATCCCGTCGACCGGCTGCATCATCATCGTCGGCTCGGTGCTGACCGGCATCGAGCCGCTCATGTCGCCGGCCGTGTCGCCGGTCATGCCGCCGGCCGTGTCGCCGGTCATGCCGCCGGCCATCACCGTCTCGTGCAGTTCCACCGTTGCGGCGATGCCGGCGTCGACGGCCACGCCGGTGAGGCGATCGTCGATGCTGCTCGTGAGGGTCATGTAGGCCGCGCCTGCGCTGGCCATCATCGGGCTGGTCCGGGCCCAGGCGCCCTCGACGGTGATGCCTGGCTCAGCGGTCGGGCCGGTCGTGTCGGAACTGTCGGAGCCGCAGGCCCCGAGCAGGACGGCGGTGCCCAGCGCGAGCGAGAACAACGAGCGACGATTCATGTGGGGGGTCCTTTCGAATCATGTGTGATTGGAGGTCGTCGGACCGTGGGTTCGAGTTCCCGGGCCGGAGGTACGAGGGTGGGTGTCGGTCGGTTCACGGTGGCGGGTCGAGGCCGACGGCGAGCAGCCAGTCGACGATCTGGCCGACCTGCTCGTCCGACAGTGACACGGTGGGCATCTGGAGCGTGGCGCCCTGTACCCGCTTGGCGCCCGGCGCCACGATCGACTCGGTGAGATAGGCCCGATCGGCCACGACGGTCGAACCGTCGTCGAGCTCGACGGTCGACCCGGCGAGGCCGACGAGGGCCGGCGCCACGCCGCCGGTGAAGTCGAGCCCGTGACAACCAGCGCAGCCCGCGTGTTGCGCTTCCTCCAGCCCCAGTCGGGCAGCAGGGGAGAGGTCGCCCATGCTGGTCGAGGCGGAGTCGGTGCCGCACGCCGCCGCGCCCAGCGCCGTTCCCAGCAGCAGGGTCAGGCCGCGAGCGAGGGTGCGCGTCACCGCGCCTCGGCGGCCGACAGCGACTGCAGCAGGTCGGTCCTGGCTCGCGCGACACGCGACCGGATGGTGCCGATCGGGCAGCCGAGCACGTCGGCAGCCTCGTCGTACGACAGGCCGACCAGTTGGGTGAGCACGAACGCTTCGCGGCGGTCGGGGTGCAGGCCATCGATCAGCTCGTGCAGGCCGGCGATGGAGTGCGAGTCGGTGCTCGTCGCGGCAGGAGCCAGTCGGGTGAGGCGCTCGGCGAGGCGGCGCTGCCGCTGGCGGCGGCGGACATGGTCGGCGCACACGTTCCGCGCGATGGCGAGCAGCCAGGCCTGCACCGGAGCCTCACCGCGGTAGCGGTCGGCCGAACGCAGCGCGCGCAGGTAGGTCTCCTGAACCAGGTCGTCCTCCTCGCCCGCCGAGCCGAGGGCGCTGCACAGCCGCCATACGACGGGCTGGGTGCGCTGCACGAGGTCGCGGACGGCCCGGTCGTCGCCCTCGCGTGCAGCGAGCAGCAGGGCCGCCAACGGATCGATCACGGTGCCATGATGGCAACCGAGCCTCGCCCCGACCAAGGACTAACGTCCCGCCGATGTCGGGAACTCATCGCCGCCTGCCGACGACCTGTCCGTCGTGAGTTGCAGCACCTGGCGCGACGCCATCTCGGCCGAGGCCGACGGGGAGGACCCGGGGATCGAACCCCGGCTCGTCACCGCCCACCTCGACCGGTGCGCCGATTGTCGGGCCTTTGCGGCATCCATCGAGGGGAGCCGGCGCCGTCTGCTCATGGCGCCGGCTCCCTCGATGCCCGACCTCTCACGCCGTGTCTCCAAGCTGAACGCCGTTGCCGATCGGGCCAGTGCCTGGGGTGTGGTGCGGGTGCTGCTGGTGGTGGTGGCGCTGGAGGTGATCGTGCTGTCGCTGCCGGCGCTGCTGCTGGGCGAGGGCGAGGCCAATGCCCACGAGGCACGGCACCTGGGCGCGTTCTCGGTGGCCTACGGCGTGGCCCTGCTGGTCGTTGCGTTCCGGCCTGCCCGCGCACGGACGATCCTGCCGGTGGCCGCAGTACTGGCCGGCGCCCTGTTCATCACGGCGATCGTCGACCTGGTGAACGGCAACGTGCCGCTGCTCGAGGAGACCAGTCACATCCCGGAACTGATCAGCGTGGTGCTCGTGTGGCTGCTGGCTGCGGCCCCGCTGCGGCGTCATGGTCGGTCGCAGCCGTCCTCCGCCTCGGCGCTCCGCCTCGTCGATCCCGACGACGCGCCCGAGCAGTCGGTGGGCTGACCGCTCGCCCCGTGGCAGAGCGCCGTCAGGCGATCTCACGCCACGCGGCGAGCCGCTCGGCGCTGTCGTCGCCGGGCACCGGCAGTTGGCACACCACGCGCAGACTCGGCCATTCGCTGGGCGTGAGTTGCTGGTACTCGAACACCAACTCGCCGGCACGCGGGTGGTGGTACCGACGCAGCCGGGTCTGGAACTGGGCGACGTCGAGTTGCGGCCACCACTCGGCGAACTCGGGGCTCGTGGCGCGGAGGCGGTCGACCAAGGCCACCACCTGCGGGTCGTCGCGCAGGGCTGCTGTGCCGGCACGGAACTCGGCCAGGATGCGGCGGGCCTGCGCGGGCCAGTCGTCGAGCAGCGGCCGCACCGACGGTTCGGCGAACATCGCCCACAGCAGGTTGCGCTCGATCTCGTCGAGGCGTTCGATCACCGGGTACAGGCGGGCCTGCGGGCGGTTCCAGGCGAGGAACTCCCACCGCGGACCGAGCACGTACGCCGGTGCCGGTTCCATCGAGGTGATGAGCCGGACGAGCGCATCGGGCACATCAGCCACGTCGTCGGCGTGGGCGGTAGGAGCCCGGTCGGCGAGGGTGAGCAGATGCTGGCGCTCGGCGTCGTCGAGGCGCAGCGCACGAGCCAACGCCTCGAGCACGTCGGTGGAGACGTTGATCCGTCGACCCTGTTCGAGCCACGTGTACCAGGTGACCGATACACCGGCCAGCATGGCGATCTCCTCGCGACGCAACCCGGGGGTGCGTCGCGACCGTCCAGCGGGCAGGCCCACCTCGGTGGGAGTGAGGGCGTTGCGCCGCGCCCGGAGGAAGGCCGCGAGTTCTTCGCGCTGCGACGAGGTGGCCATCGGCTCAGCCGCCGTTCACCGCCGGGACCCAGTCGCGGCAGGGCTGGGCGCGCAACGCGCCACAGGCCGGCGGCGCCGGTTGGGGCAGCGTGGCTCCGGCGACGACCGGAAGGACGAGTTGCGACGGTCGGTCGGCGTCGAAGCCGACGGTCACCTGCTCGCCGGCCGAGATGGTCTCGAACACCCACACCGGCCGGTTGTTGCCCGGGGCGTCGATGGTGAGACGCAGCCTGCTGCCGGCCCGGAACGCGTGGGCCACCGGGAACAGGGCGATGCGCACCGGGGTGAACTCGCCCTCGGGCAGTGGGGCGGCGTCGCCCTCGAGGAACGTCTGCACCGGTTGCAACGC
>JBEICS010000145.1:0-5850 GCA_040383925.1 Acidimicrobiaceae bacterium
CCGCTGAAGGCACCACCGAAGCTGCCCACCCCGGCCAGCACCGCCGGGCCGTGGGTGCGCTCGACGGCAGCACGCATGGCGTCGACCGCGCGGGTGCCTTCGTCGATGTCGACACCGGTGGCGGCGTACGAGGTGATCTGCGCGCCGAGGGCTCGCCAACCGATGTCGCGCCGCACCTGCATCCCCTCGAAGCCGATGTCGGCGAGTGCGCCATAGGCGGCATTGCGAGCAGCGCGCAGATCGGCGCCCGTGCCGGTGACCGCGAGCACCCGCCCGCCGGCCACCCGTGGTGCACCCCCGCTGTTGTCGATCGCCGCCGGGAAGACGATCGCAGCACCGTCGCCAGCAGTGTCGGGGCGGTCGAGACCGTGGACCACGCCGCCGGTGCGGGGTGCCTCGGGATAGCCCGGTGCCGCGGCCACCACGGCGCAGGCGGCACCATGTCGGATGTGCAGCGGCTCATCGGCCAAGCGTCCCTGCACGCACGCCATGGCCACCTCGGCCAGATCGCTGTCGAGCAGCGGGAGCAGTGCCTGTGCCTCGGGGTCGCCGAACCGACAGTTGTACTCGAGCAGCCGCGGCCCCGCCGGGGTGAGCATCAGACCGGCGTAGAGGATTCCCACATAGCGCAGGCCCTGGCTGTGCAGATGGTCGAGCACCGGCTGCACGAACGTCGCCGTCAGTTCGTCGAGGTCGTAGGGGCAGGGTGCTGGGGCGTACGCGCCCATGCCACCGGTGTTCGGGCCGGCGTCGCCCTCGCCGATGCGCTTGTGGTCCTGCGCAAGGGGCAGGGCCCTCGCCACGGTGCCGTCGCAGAAGGCGAGCAGGCTCACCTCGGGCCCGCTGAGACGTTCTTCGAGCACGAACGGGCCTGCTGTGGCGGCGGCCCGGATGGCGGCGTCGGTGTCGGCCGGGGTATCGGGCACCACCACACCCTTTCCCGCCGCCAGGCCGTCGGCCTTCACCACCACGGGTGCTTCGAGTCGGCGCCACCAGTCGATGGCCTGTTCGGCGTCGTCGGCGCGCAGGAAGCGGGGGGAGGGGATGCCGAGCCGAGCGGCCAGGGCGCGGGTGTACCCCTTCGACGCCTCGAGCCGGGCCAACTCGGCGGTCGGGCCGAAACAGGCCACGCCAGCCGCGGCGCAGCGATCGGCCACCCCTGCCACCAGGGCCGCCTCGGGCCCGACGATCACCAGGTCGGCGCCCGCGATGCGGTCGTCGGTCGCATCGGTGGCGACCACCACCTCGTGGCCGTACCGACGGCAGGCCCAAGCGATGGCGGCCTCGCGCCCACCACCGCCCACGACCAGTACCCGCATCAGGCGAGCACCCCCTCGAAACCCAGCTTCGGCTGGGCGAGGGCGACCTCGATGGGGTAGCGCCCGGTGAAGCATGCGTTGCAGTAGCCGTCGGTCGCCGGCGACGAGGTGATGGCGCGCATCATGCCTTCGAGCGACAAGAAGCCGAGCGAATCGGCGCCGATGCGTTCGCGCATCTCGTCGAGGCCGAGCCGCGCTGCCATCAGGTCGTCGTCGTGGCCCATGTCGACACCGAAGTGGCACGGATGGGTGATGGGCGGGCAGGTGATGCGCAGGTGCACCTCGGTGGCGCCGGCATCGCGCAGCAGCTTCACCAGCGGCCCGGCCGTGGTGCCGCGCACGAGTGAGTCGTCGATCATGATCACCCGCTTGCCGGTCAGGTTCTCGGCGAGTGCGTTGAACTTCAACGCCACACCGCGCTCGCGGAGGTCTTGGGTGGGTTCGATGAAGGTGCGCCCGATGTAGCGGTTCTTGATGAGCCCGTCGTTGTAGGCGATGCCACTGGCCCGGCTGAACCCGATGGCGGCGGGGATCGACGAATCGGGCACCGGCACGATGACATCGGCGTCGGCCGGGTGCTCGGCAGCCAACTCCTCACCGAGGCGTTGGCGGACATGGTGGATGTTGCGGCCTGCCCACACGCTGTCGGGCCGGCTGAAGTAGACGAACTCGAACGTGCAGCGCGCCGTGCCGGCGGCAGGGGCGAGCGCCCGGCGGCGGTGCAGTTCGTGGCCCTGCAGGGTGACGATCTCGCCCGGCTCGACCTCGGTGATGTCGATGCATCCGAGGGTGGTGAGGGCGCAGGTCTCCGACGCCACGGCGTGGCCGCCGTGGGGCAGTCGGCCGACGCTGAGCGGGCGGAACCCCCACGGGTCGCGCACGGCGACCACGCGATCGGTGCCCAGCACCACCAGCGAGTAGGCGCCTCGCCATGCCGGCATCGTGCGCTCGATGCGCTCTTCCCAGGTTCGCCCGCCCGCTGCGGCGAGCATGAGGGTGAGCACCTCGGTGTCGCTGGTGGCGGTGAGGCCGAAGCCGCGGCCGAGCAGTTCGTCGCGTAGCCCGGGTGCGTTCACCAGGTTGCCGTTGTGGGCTACGGCAAGTGGGCCGTGCATGGTCTCGACCAGGAACGGTTGCACGTTGCGTGCCGTGTTCGCACCGGTGGTGCTGTAGCGGGTGTGGCCGATGGCGTGGTAGCCGGTGAGCGGCGCGAGCGCCTCGGGGGTGAACACGTTGCCCACCAGACCGGCGTCTTTGTGCAGCCGGGCCCGCGAGCCGTCGCTCACCGCGATGCCGGCCGCCTCCTGGCCGCGGTGCTGCAGCGCGAACAAGCCGAAGAAGGCCAGTTGGGCCACCCCCTCGCCGTGCGGGGTGGACACGCCGAACACACCGCATTCGTCGTGCGGGACATCGTCATGTGTCATCGGGGTCCTCCGGAGAGCCAGGTGTGCACAGCAGCGGCGATGCGCGGCCCTGCTGGAAGGTGAGCGGGCACGAACGGCTGCCCGGTGAGTCGCTCGTAGGCGTCGATGTAGCGCGCCGAGGTGGCTGCGATGACGTCGTCGCCGAGCACGGGGACCGGTCCGTCGCCGCGGAAACCGAGGGCGTGCAGCGCACGGCGCACCACCTCTTTGTCGAGGCTCTCGGGCTCGTCGCCTCGGGCGAGTCGTTCGTCGAGGCCGTCGGCCACCCAGTAACGCGACGAGTCGGGCGTGTGCACCTCGTCGATGAGCAGTAGTTCGCCGGTGTCGACCGCCAGGCCGAACTCGTACTTCGTATCGGCCAGCACCAGCCCGGCCTCGGCTGCCACCGTCGCACCGAACCGGAACAGGGCGACGGCAGCGGCGCACACCTGCATCCACAGCGCAGCGTCGACGAGCCCGCGCTCGACCACCTCGTCGACGCCCAGCGGCTCGTCGTGCCCGCCGGCAGGGGCCTTGGTGGTGGGGGTGACGATGGGCTCGGGCAGGGCGGAGTTCTTGACGAGGCCGTCGGGGAAGTCGTGTCCGTAGATGTGGCGTGCCCCAGCCGCGTACTGCTGCCACAGCGAGGTGGAGGTGACCCCGGTGATGCGGCCCCGCACCACCACCTCCACCGGCAGCGGATGGGCGGCACGGGCGACGGTGACGACGGGGTCGGGCACGGCCAGCAGATGGTTGGCGACGATCGAGCGCGACTGTTCGAACCACCAGGCCGACAACTGGTTCAACACCTGCCCCTTGTGGGGCACCTCGGCGATGATGCGGTCGAAGGCCGAGAGCCGGTCGGTGGTGACGAACAGCCGCTCGGTGGGTCGACCGGGCAGCGCGTACGACACGCGCACCTTGCCCTCGCGTCGATCGGGGAGCGTCAGGTCGGTCATCAGCAGGCCCTCGCATGGGCGACACCGCGGGCGAACAGCGGCAGGCCGAGCCCGCCGGCCGTGCCCCGGTCGTGACGAGGATGCTGTCGTGGGGCGATGTGGTTCTCGGGATGGGGCATCAGGCCCAGCACCACTCCGGTGGGGTCGCACACCCCGGCGATGTCGGCGACCGACCCGTTGGGGTTGGTGCGGTAGCGCAGCGCCACCTGGCCGGCCGCCGCAAGGCCCTCCGGATCGGGGTGCACGTAGCGGCCTTCACCGTGCGCGATCGGGCAGTCGAACGGGTCGAGGCCTTCGGTCCACACGCAGCGGCTCGGCTGCGGTTCGAGGGTGACCCAGTCACAGACGAAACTGCCACCCGCGTTGTGGCCGAGCGCGCCCGGCAGGAGGCCGGCGCGCACCAGGGTCTGGAAGCCGTTGCAGATTCCGAGCACCGGGCGGCCGGCGGCGACGAACGACTGCAGCCGGTCTCCCACTGCGTGGAGCAGTTCGAGGGCGAACATCCGCCCGGCGCCGAACGCGTCGGCGTGGCTGAACCCGCCCGCCACCACCAGCAACCCTGCCTGCTGCAGCAGCGTCGGCTCGGCAGCGAGGCGCGAGAGGCGGACGACCCGTGCGTCGGCACCGGCGGCGGCGAGGGCATCGACCACGTCGCGGTCGCGGTTGGTGCCCGGGGCGGCCACCACGATGGCGGGCACGGCGGTCATCGCCGGGTCCCTTTGAAGGCGAGCACGGCATCGTCGAGGGCCACCGTGCAGCCGGGCAGGTCGATGACCGGTTCGGCCACCACCCGGCCGAGCAGTTCGACGTGCTCGTCGATCGCGTCGAAGGCGGCGATGAACGTCGCCACGTCATCGGGAGCCACTTCGCACACCAATCGACCGACGCTCTCACCGAACAGGGCCACGGTGCGGTCGGCGTGGGGCAGGTGTCCGACGCGCACCCCCAGCCGGGCCCCGATGGCCATCTCGGCCAGCGCCACGGCCAGGCCGCCTTCGCTCACGTCGTGGCATGCCAGCACGCTGCCGGTGGCCAGCAGTCGGTGCAGCACCCGGTAGCGGGCTGGAGCCCCGGGGTCGGGGGCGGGAACCGAACTGTGTGCGTCGGTATCGAATCCGGGGGTGAGGTGCCCCAGATGGCTGCCGCCGAACTCGGGTCGGGTGGTACCCACCAGCACCAGCACGCTGCCGACCTGCTTGAAGTCGGGTGTCGTCACCCGGTCGGCATCGGGCAGGTGGGCGATGGCGTGCACCACCAGTGTGGGGGGCACGCTGTGGCGCAGGCCGTCGGTGCCGACGTATTCGTTGTTGAGCGAGTCCTTGCCCGACACGAACGGTGCTCGGTGGTGCAGTGATGCGGCCACGCACCCGTCGACGGCGGCGACCAACTGTCCGAACGTGCTCGGCCGCCGTGGGTCGCCCCACGAGAAGTTGTCCATCAGCACGACGCGCTCGGGGTCGGCCCCGACGGCGACGACGTTGCGGATGGCCTCGTCGACCACGGCGTGCGCCATGCGCTCGGCATCGGCCACGCCGTACCACGGGTTCATGCCGATGCCGATGGCGAGGCCGTGCAGCGCAGCGGGGTGGGCCAGCACCACGCCGTCGGCGGGCGCGTCGCCGCACCGTCCGACGAGGGGACGCACCCGTGTGCTGCCCCCGATCTCGTGGTCGTAGCGACGGATGATGGCCTCGTTCGAGGCGATGTTGGGATGCCCCAGCAGGGCGAGCAGTGCGGCGGCGTGGTCGTGCACCGTGGGTACGGCATCACCACGATGCGGCATCGGCAGTTCGGCCACCAGGGTGCGTCGGGGCCGGCCGTCGTGCAGGAACCCGGTGTCGAGGTCGAGCACTGTCGCCTCGCCGTGGCGTACCCGGAGGCGACCGTCGCCGGTGAATGCGCCGAGCACGGTGAGTTCCACGCCGCACTCGGAGGCCAGCGCATCCAGTCCCGCCAGCGACCCCGGGTGCACTGCGACGACCATTCGTTCCTGGGCTTCGCTCAGCCAGATCTCCCACGGCGCAAGACCGGCATACTTCAACGGCACTGTGGCCAGGTCGATCGAGGCACCGACACCCTCGGCCATCTCGCCGACAGCCGACGACAACCCGCCGGCACCGCAGTCGGTGATGGCCGTGTACAGCCCCTCGGCCTCGCGGAGGAGGTCGA
>JBEICS010000146.1:0-5837 GCA_040383925.1 Acidimicrobiaceae bacterium
CCATTCGCGTGTCGGGCCCTATCTCGGGGACCGACAAGACCCTGTCGTTCGAGACCGGCAAACTCGCTCAGCAGAGCCCGGGTGCCGGAATCGGTTCGATCGGCCGTACCACGGTGCTCGCCACCGCCAACGCTGCCAAGGATGTGCGTCCGGGCACCGATTTCTTCCCGCTCACCATCGACGTCGAAGAGCGTGCCTACGCCGCCGGCAAGATCCCGGGCTCGTTCTTCCGTCGTGAGGGCCGTCCCACCGAGGACGCCATCCTCACCTGCCGTCTCACCGACCGCCCGCTGCGCCCCGCCTTCCCCGATGGGTTCCGCAACGAGGTGCAGGTGGTGCTCACCATCCTCGGTGCCGACCAGGCCAACCCGCACGACGTGCTCAGCATCAACTCGGCGTCGGCCTCGCTGATGCTCAGCGGTATCCCGTTCGACGGTCCCATCGGTGCCGTCCGCGTCGCATTCAGCCAGAGCGGCGAGTGGATCCCCCACCCCACCTACGAAGAGGGTGAGGCCAGCACGTTCGAACTCGTCGTGGCCGGGCGCGAACTCGACAACGGCGACGTGGCCATCATGATGGTCGAGGCCGGCGGCACGTCGAAGAGCTTCTCGTACTACGAGGCCGGCGCGCCGAAGGTGAACGAGGGTGTTCTCGCCGGTGGCCTCGATGCCAGCAAGGTGTGGATCAAGGAGTCGATCGCCCTCCAGCGCGAGCTGGTGGCCAAGGTCGTCGCCGCCCACGGCCCCATCGTGCCGATGCCCTACTCGGTGTCGCTCGACTACGCCCCCGAGGTGTTCGACGCAGTGTCGAAGGTGGCAGCCGACGCTGTGGGCAAGGCCATCACCATCAGCGCCAAGGCCGAGCGCAACGCCGCCACCGACGAGGCTGCAGCCGCTGCGATCGCCGCGCTCTGCGGTGAAGGTGGCGAGTTCGCCGGCCGCGAGCGCGAGGTGAAAGAAGCCGTGCGCAGCCTCACCAAGAAGCTGGTCCGCAAGCGGATCGTCGACGAGGGCAAGCGCATCGACGGTCGCGGCACCCGCGACCTGCGCCCGCTCAGCAGCGAAACGGGCGTGCTGCCCACGGCGCACGGCACCGGTCTGTTCCAGCGTGGCGAGACCCAGGTGATGAATGTCGTCACCCTCGGCATGCCGCGCATGAACCAGATGCTCGACACGCTGAGCCCCGAGACCAAGAAGTACTTCCTGTTCCACTACAACATGGCTCCCTGGGCCAACGGCGAGACCGGTCGCGTGGGTTCGCCCAAGCGCCGCGAGATCGGCCATGGTGCGCTCGCCGCCCGTGCGCTGTTGCCGGTGCTGCCGAGCATGGACGACTTCGCCTACACCCTGCGCCTCGTGGCCGAGGTGCTCGCCTCGAACGGCAGCACCAGCATGGCCTCGGTGTGCTCGGGCAGCCTCGCCCTCATGGACGCCGGTGTGCCGGTGAAGGCCCCTGTGGCCGGCATCGCCATGGGCCTGGTGTACGCCGAAGGCAAGTACACCACCCTCACCGACATCCTCGGCGCCGAAGACGCCTTCGGCGACATGGACTTCAAGGTGGCCGGCACCGCCGACGCCATCACGGCTCTGCAGCTCGACACCAAGATCGACGGCATCCCCGCCGACGTGCTGGCCGCCGCGCTCGACCAGGCCAAGGAAGCCCGCGAGCAGATCCTCGCCAACATGAACGCCTGCATCGCCGCCCCGCGCGCCGAGCTGGCCGACACGGCACCGAAGATCGTCACGATCACCATCCCGATGGACAAGATCGGCGAGGTCATCGGGCCGAAGGGCAAGGTCATCAACACCATCCAGCAGGAGACCGGCGCCGAGATCGCCGTCGACGACGACGGTGCCGTGGGCATCGTCACCATCGGCGCTGTCGAGGCGTGGCGGATGGAAGACGCGAAGGCCCGCATCATGGCCATCGTGTCGCCGCCCACTGCCGAGCTGGGCGCCACCTACATGGGCAAGGTCGTGAACATCACCAAGTTCGGCGCCTTCGTCAACATCATGCCGGGCCGCGACGGCCTGGTGCACATCTCCAAGCTGGGCCGCGGCAAGCGCATCAACAACGTCGAAGACGTGCTGCAGCTCGGTCAGGAGATCGAGGTGGTCGTCGAGGAGATCGACGAAAAGGGCAAGGTCAGCCTCACCCCGTCGGCCGCCTGGGGCGGTGCCGGTGGCGAGTCGGGCGGCGACGAGGGTTCGGGCGACGCCCCGGCCCGCGCACCGCGCGCTGCAGCCCCCGCTGCCGACGGTGTCGAGACCGTGTCGTTCGCCGACAGCTTCGATGCCGAACTGGCAGGCGAACTGGGCGACCTCGGCCCCGGCGGCGAAGCCGGTGGCAACGGTGGCCGTAGCGACGGTGGCGACCGCGGTGGCCGCGGTGGCGACCGTGGCGGCCGTAGCGACGACCGCAACCGCCGCCGTCGCCGTTGAGCGATCTGCGCATCACCCATCTCGACCACGGCCTGCGCGTGGTCACCGAACAGGTGCCCGGTGCCCTGTCGGTGGCCGCCGGGGCCTGGGTCGGGGTGGGAGCGCGCGATGAGTTGCCGGCGCTGAACGGCGCCAGCCACTTCCTCGAACACCTGTTGTTCAAGGGCACGGCCACCCGTTCGGCGCACGACATCAGCCGCACCATCGACCGGTGCGGTGGCGACATCAACGCCTTCACCAACAAGGAGTACACGGCGTTCGTCACCCGTGTGCCCCAGCGCCACGCCGAGGTGGGTCTCGACCTGCTCGGCGACATCCTCACCGCGCCGGCGCTGCGCGACGCCGACATCGAGGTCGAGCGCCAGGTCATCCTGGAAGAGATCGCGATGGACGACGACAGTCCCGACGATGTGGTGCACCGCATGTTCGCCGAGCAGTTGTTCGTCGACCACCCGCTGGGCCGCGAGACGGCCGGCACGCGCGAGTCGGTGCTGGGCATCAGTGCCGACGACGTGCGCGAGTTCTTCGCCCGGCACTACCGCGCCGGCTCGATGGTGGTGTCGGTCGCCGGCCCGCGCTCGCACGACGAGATGCTGGCACTGGTGGCCGCCGGGTTCGCCGGGCTGTCGTCGGGGGACGGGCGCGCCGAGCGCACGCCGCCCGCAGGCACCGGTACGAACCAGGCGCTGGTCGACGACACCGAGCAGGTGCACCTCGTGCTCGGCGGACGCGGCCTGGCCCGCGACGACGCCGACCGCGAGGCGCTCGACGTGGTGAACCACATCCTCGGCGGTGGCCTGTCGAGTCGACTGTTCGACGTGATCCGCGAGCAGCGCGGCCTTGCCTACAGCGTGTACTCGGGCACCTCGTGCTACGGCGACGCCGGGATCTGGGTGGTGGGTGCGGGCACCTTGCCCGACAATGCCGACGAGGTGCTGTCGCTGATCGGCGAGCAACTCGACCTGTTGCGGGCCCACGGCCTCACCGACGACGAGATCGACGTGGCCAAGGGCGCCCTCACCGGCACCTTCGAGCTCGGCCTGGAAGACACCGGGTCGCGGATGACCCGCAACGGGGCGCTGCTGTGCACCCGTGGCGAGATCGTGCCGGTCGACGAACAGGTGCGGCGCTGGCTCGGCGTCGACCAGGATGCCACCCGGCGGGCCATCGAGCGGGTGTACACCGCCGACCCCATCGTGGTCACCCTCGGCCCCGGCTGACGGCGTTCACCGGCTCGTCGCACTACCCTCCACCACATGGCGATTCGTGTGGGTGTGGTGGGTGCCGGCGGCCGGATGGGGCGTGCCGTGTGCGCGGCGGTGACGGCCGACGAGCGGCTCGAACTGGTAGCGGGCGTCGACCCGTTCGCGGCCGGTGCCGTGGTGGAAGGCATCACGGTGGTCGCCGAACTGCGCGCCTTGGCCGACGCCGGCGCGGAGGTGCTGGTCGACTTCACCGTCGCCGAGGCCGCCCGCATCACCGTGCCCTGGGCAGCGATGCACGGCATGCACGCCGTGGTGGGCACCACCGGCTTCACCGACACCGACCTCGCCAACTTCACCCAGGCGTTCAGCGCCAGCAACTGTCTCATCGCCTCGAACTTCGCCATCAGTGCCGTGCTGATGATGCGCTTTGCCGAGATGGCGGCGCCGTGGTTCGACACGGCCGAGATCATCGAACTGCACCACGATGCGAAGGTCGATGCACCCTCGGGCACTGCGGTCACCACGGCGAGGCGCATGGCCGCTGCATCGGCCGACTGGGCCGCCGACCCCACCCAGCACGAGGTGTACCCCGGTGCCCGCGGCGGCGAAGGGCCCGCCGGCATCCGCGTGCACTCGGTGCGCATGCGCGGGATGGTGGCGCATCAGGAGGTCGTCCTCGGTGCGCAGGGCCAGACCCTCACCATCCGCCAGGACAGCTACGACCGGCTCAGCTACATGCCCGGTGTAGTGCTGGCGTGCGCCCGAATCGCCGAGTTCCCCGGGCTCACCCTGGGCCTCGACGCCCTGTTGGGTGTGTGAATCGGCTGGGTGTGTGAGTTGACGCTGCCGCAGCGTCAGCGCACCGATTCGTCGGGCACCACACCGTCGGGTGTCTCGATCTCGTGGATCACCTCGGGCAGGTCCTTGCGCACCTTCTTGGCCGACTGCAAGAACGTGACGGCGAACAGGGCGCCCACGATCCACCACTGGTACTGCTCGATGGCCTGCAGGAAACTGCGGATCTGGTCTTCGAAGATCTGACCGCCCACCCACAGCACGACAAGCTTCAGCAGGACGCCGACTGACAGCAGCAGTACGAAACGCACCGGTCGCATCCGGCGGTGGCCGGCCATCAGGCACACGAAGTTCGAGGCCGGCATCAGCACCACCATCAGCCAGCCGGCCTTGTCGATACCGGTCTGGAACCAACGGTAGATGGCGGGCAGTTCGCCCACCTTGCCCTCGGTCCACTCGATGGCCTTGCGGCCGTACCAGCGGCCGAGGAAGAACAGCGTCACCCCGGCCAGCACGAGCCGGCCGAAGCCGAGCACGCCGTAGAGCAGCCAGTTGTCGTTGAAGTACGGCACCGACCCGAACAGGTTGCGGTTGCGGGCCGACATGGCCAGTACCACGGCCGGGCGTTCGTCGACCCACGCCGGGCCGACATTGGACCCAACGGTGCCGACAGCGAACAGCAGTCCGGCGAGTACGAGCACGGCACGGCGCGCTGCGGGGCGCACCTCGATGTCGGAGTGGAAGACCGTAGCGGGGGACGCCATAGCCCAATACTAGAAGCAGATTTCCAACAATCGACGGCGCGGCGGGCGAGGCGACTACGGTCGGCCGACATGAGGGGGGTACGTCCGGGCCACATCGTGGCCGTCTTGGTGTTCGCATGGGCAGCGGCGGCATGCGCCGCCGATCCGAGCGATGTACCGAGCGGCACCGCGGCGCCCGGAGCCGAGTCGACCGCCGCGCCTGCACCCGACGCGACTGGATCGGGCAACGGTGTGGAGCCGAACGGCGAATCGGTCACGGTGCAGGTGATCGACAACTCGTTCCGGCCACCCGACCTCGACATCGCCGCCGGCACCGAGGTGGTGTTCGAGAACCGTGGTCGCAACGACCACAACGTGCTGCCCAAGGGCGACCCCGCCGCGTCGGCCTGGGGTGTGCAGAAGGAACAGTTCGCGCCGGGTGCGAGCTATTCCCACGTGTTCACCGAACCCGGCACCTACGCGTACTACTGCTCCATCCACGGCACCGACGCCGTGGGTATGGTGGGCACGATCACCGTCACGGCACCGTGACCGGTCACAGGGGGAAGACCATGAAGTTGAAGGCACTTGCCGTGCTCGGCGCGCTGTCGCTGTTCGCCACCGCGTGCGGCGGCGATGGTTCGGGCGACACC
>JBEICS010000147.1:0-5825 GCA_040383925.1 Acidimicrobiaceae bacterium
CTTCGAACGGGTTCGAAACGAAGCCCCGGTGCACCAGACGCCCCTGGGCTTCTGGCTCGTCAGTCGGTACGACGACGTGATGGCCGTGGTGCGCGACACCGAGCGGTTCAGCAGCAACATGCGCAACTCGTTCACCGCGCCACCGCCGTCGGATGAACTGCGTGCCATCCAGGCCGAGGCCTACCCGTCGGTGAACACGCTGCTCACCAACGACCCGCCCAGCCACACCCAGTTCCGTGCGCTGGTGAACAAGGCCTTCACGCCAAAGCGTGTCGCCCAACTCGAGGGCGAGATCCGTCAGATCGCCAACGACCTCATCGACCGCTGGACCGACACCGGACGCGTCGAGCTGGTGAGCGAGTTCGCCGTCGGCCTGCCGCTCACCGTCATCGCCGACGCGCTCGGTGTCGACCGGGCCGACATGCCTGCCTTCAAGCGGTGGAGCGACGATTCGGTGGCACCACTCTCGGGGTTGCTCAGTCCCGAGCGGCAGCTCGAGTGTGCACGCAGCCGGGTGGAGATGCAGCGCTACATGGCCGAGCGGTGCCGCGAGCGCGAAGCCGACCCCCGCGACGACCTGCTCAGCGACCTCGTGCAGGCCCGCTTCGACTCGGGCGAGCGCGCCGGCGAACAGCTGTCGATGCCCGAACTGTTGAACGTGATCGAGCAGTTGCTGGTGGCGGGCAACGAGACCACCACCAAGCTCATCGCCGCCGGCATGCTGGCCCTGCTCGAGCACCCGGCGCAGATGGCGGCCGTGCTGGCCGACCGCAGCCTGATCCCCAACCTGGTGGAGGAGGCGCTGCGCTACGAGTCGCCGGTGCAGATGCTGCCCCGCGTGGCCAAGGTGGATGTGGAGGTGGGCGGCGTGGCCGTTCCTGCTGGGTCGATCCTGATGATGATGTACGGCTGCGCCAACCGCGACGACGCCAAGTACTCGGGCGCCGGGGCGTTCGACATCACCCGCGACAACGCGCGCACCCACCTCGCGTTCGGCCAGGGGCCACACTTCTGCCCCGGCGCCGCCCTGGCGCGCAGTGAGGCGCGCATCGCCTTCGAGTTGCTGTTCGACCGCTGCGCCGACTGGGCGCTCGACACCACCGTCGATGCACCCACCCACCGCGAGCTGTCGATGACCCTGCGCGGGCTGTCGGCCCTGCACCTCACGTATTCCCCCATCCAGCACTCAGGAGCCCCAGCATGAGCGTGTCGCTCGACGCCCTGCAGACCATCCGCTACGACGTCGTCGAGCCCGGCCCCAACGGCATCGCCGTGGTCACCCTCGACCGGCCCGACAGCCGCAACGCGCAGAACAAGCGGATGACCTACGAGATGAACGCCGCGTTCGACGACGCGGCGCGGCGCAGCGACGTGAAGGTCATCGTGCTGCAGGCCGATGGCCCGCACTTCTCGAGCGGGCACGACCTGCGCGACACCGAGAGCCACCGCGACTTCGACCTCGTGTCCACCCACGGCGGCTACGGCCGCGAGGGCCAGGAGGGGCACATGGCGTGGGAGGAGGAGGTCTACTTCCAGATGTGCTGGCGGTGGCGCAACATCCCCAAGCCGCTCATCGCCGCCGCGCAGGGCAAGACCATCGCCGGTGGCCTGATGCTGTTGTGGGTGGCCGACGTGATCATCGCTGCCGACGACGCGGTGTTCAGCGACCCCGTGGTGGGCATGGGCGTGAACGGGGTCGAGTACTTCGCCCACCCGTGGGAGTTCGGTGCCCGCAAGGCCAAGGAACTGTTGTTCACGGGCGACTGGGTGACGGCCGAGGAGGCCCATCGGCTGGGCATGGTGAACCACGTCGTACCCGCGGCCGACCTGCGCTCGTTCACCATGTCGATGGCCGGACGCATCGCCCAGCGACCGAGCTTCGCCCTGAAGTTGGCGAAAGAGAGCGTGAACCAGACCCTCGAGGCGCAGGGTCAGTGGACGGCGCTGCGGGCTGCGTTCACCAACCAGCATCTCGCCCACGCCCACAACCGGGTGAAGTTCGGCATCCCGGTCGACCCGGGGCCGAAGAAGTCGAGCTGACCGATGTCTGCAGCCCCTCAGCCCGTGCCGACATCCGGCCGGCGGCTGGGTCGACCGAAGGACGTCGCCTCGGCCGAGACACACGAGCGGTTGCTCGATGTGGCCCGCGGGCTGTTCGCCCGCGACGGCTTCGACGCCACCACCAACAAGCGCATCGCTGCCGCAGCGGGCATCACCAGCGGAGCGATCTACCACTACTACCCCTCGAAGGCCGAGCTCTACGCGGCCGTCTACGAGCAGGTGCAAGCCATCGTCTACGGCTCGTTCGAGAAGGCGGTCGTCGGGCACGACACGCTCCGCGACCGCTTCGGCGCGGTGCTCGACGCCGCGGTCGAGACCAACCGCATCGACCCCTCCATCGCCGCGTTCGTGGTGGGTGTTGCGGGCGAAGCCCAGCGGCACCCCGAACTACGCGCGCTGCTCGCCCCCGTTCGGGCCCAGCACCACCGCTTCTTGCACCACCTGGCGGCCGATGCGGCCGACCGCGGCGAACTGGCGAACGGTGTGTCGCCCGATGCCCTGGGCGACCTGCTCACCGCCGTGCTCTCCGGTCTGGCCCGCTTCAGCGACCAGACCGGAGACGCTCGACGTCATGCCGAGGCCGTGGCCATGCTGCGACGCATGATCGACGGCACCTTGCTGCGCTGACTCAGCTGCCGGTGAGGCAGGCCATCACATCGGTCATCAGGGCCTCGCCCGACGAACTGCTCGGATCGCCTTCCGACTCGCCCAACTCGATCAGTGCGTCGGTGTCGAGCTTGTCGAGGGCTGCACGGATGCACTCCGGATCGGCGCCGGGCACGTCGCCGATCTCTTCCATCATCATGTCGACGAGGGCATCTTTGTCGGCGCAGCCGATCACCTGCATCCCGAGGGCAGCGCCTTCGTCGCTCAGCTGATCGAGGTCGAAGTCCTCGTTGTCGAGGTTGTCGACGAGCATCGCGGTGTCGGCGTCGTTGAACTTCTCGGCCAACTTCGTGACGCACGACTTGTCGAGATCCATGCCCTCGTCCTTCGCCGACGTCATGATCTTGTCGGCGATCTTGGCTGCATCGCCGCTACCGCCGTCGCTGCCGCCACAGGATGCGCCGAGCAGGGCCAGGGTGGCGATGGCTGCGGCGAGAGTCTTCTTGGTCACGGGTGGATCCTCCTAGGTATCACTGCAGACATCGGCAGGACTGCCCCGCTGCTGGAGCACAGTCTTGTCAAGATCGCGTGTGATGGTGCGTCATCCACCACAGCAGGGCGGTGAGCGACAGGCCGTCGAGCACGCGGCCCGCGGTCATCTCGGTGCGCACCTGGTCGAGCGTGAGCCACTCCACGCGCTCGCTCTCCGATGCGTCGGGTGGGTCGCCCACGTAGGTGGCGCCGTCGGCGACGAACAGGTGGAACGTGGCGTCGCTCGACCCGTTGTGGGGGTGATAGGTGGTGAGCAGCGTCAACGGCCCGGGCTGCCAGCCGGTCTCTTCGTAGGCCTCGCGAGCTGCGGCTTCGATGGGTGTCTCGCCCTCGTCGACACGCCCGGCCGGCACTTCCCAGCCCCAGGTGTCGGTGGTGAAGCGGTGCCGCCACAGCAGCAGCACACCGCGCATGGGGTCGACCACCACGGTGCCCGCGGCCTCGGCGGGCATGCGCACCACATGGTGCTCGAAGCGGGACCCACCCGGGATCTCGACATCGGTGAGTGCCAGGCGCACCCAGGGGCTGTCGTAGATGACCCGTTCGCCGTGCACCGTCCACTTCATCGCGCAGGCAGCCTACGTGCGACGATGACGACGTGTCCGAACAGATCGCTGTCACCGAAGGTGTGTTCACCTGGCCCGCCGACGACCCCCGGTTGATCGGCAGCTACTTCCCCGAGAGCGGCGTGACGGTGTTCCCGCAGGCCACCTCGTGCCCGAAGACCTCGTCGCGGGTGGTCGAGCAGGTGCTGCTGCCCCGGCGCGGCACGCTGTGGAGCTGGACCATCCAGGGCTTCCTACCGAAGAACCCGCCCTACGCCGGCACCGAGTCGGCGAAGGAGTTCGTGCCGTACGGCGTGGGCTATGTGCAGCTGGGCGACCAGGTCATCGTCGAGAGCCGGCTCACCATCAACGATCCCGAGCAGATGCGCATCGGCATGGAGATGGAGATGGTGATCGTGCCGTTCGCCGTCGACACCCAGGGCCGCGAGCTGCTCACCTACGCATTCGCACCCGTCACCGAGGGAGACCACTCATGAGCGACGTCGCCATCGTCGGCATCGGCATCCACCCGTTCGGCCGCCACGACCTGTCGGGCATGGAGCAGGGCGCATTCGCCGCTCGCGCCGCCCTCGCCGATGCAGGCGTCGAGTGGAGCGACGTCCAGTACGCGTTCGGCGGTTCGGCGGCAGCGGGTGCAGCCGACACCATGGTGAGCATTCTCGGCCTCACCGGCCTGCCGTTCGTCAATGTCGCCAACGGCTGCGCCACCGGTGGTAGCGCACTCATCAGTGGCTTCAACGCCATCAAGGCGGGCGCCGCCGACCTGGTGATGGCCATCGGCTTCGACAAGCACCCACGTGGTGCATTCGATCCCGACCCGGCCTCGTTCGGTCTGGGCAAGTGGTACGGCGACACCGGCCTGATGCTCACCACCCAGTTCTTCGGGATGAAGATCCAGCGCTACATGCACCAGTACGGCATCACCCGGTCGACGCTGGCGAAGGTGGCCGTGAAGAACTTCGCCAACGGCTCGCTGAACGACAACGCCTGGCGCCGCACGCCGATGAGCGAGGCAGAAGTGCTCGATGCCGCGATGCTCAGCAACCCGCTCACCCAGTACATGTTCTGCTCGCCCGGTGAGGGCGGTGTGGCGCTGCTGCTGGCACGCGCCGACCAGGCGCACCGCTACACGGCCAACCCGGTGTACCTCCGGTCTGCAGCGCTGCGCAGTCGTCCGTTCGGCAGCTTCGAGGTGTTCAACTCGTGGCTGTCGCCCGACCGTGGCAACAGCCCGTCGGTGGCGGCCGCTGCCGCAGCGTTCGAGCAGGCGGGCATCGGGCCCGACGAGATCTCGCTGGCCCAGGTGCAAGACACCGAGAGCGGCGCCGAGGTGATGCACATGGCCGAGTGCGGGCTGTGCACCGACGGCGACCAGGAGCGCATGATCCAACTCGGCGAGACCCAGATCGGTGGGCGACTGCCCATCAACACCGACGGTGGGTGCATCGCCAACGGCGAGCCCATCGGTGCGTCGGGACTGCGACAGGTCTACGAGAGCGCATTGCAGTTGCGCGGTCAGGCCGGTGCGCGTCAGGTCGAGGGAGCAACCACCGCCTTCACCCACGTGTACGGCGCGCCGGGCATCAGCGCCTGCACCGTGCTCAGCCGCTGACGGCCGCTCGGTTCACACGTCGAGCGCAGTGGCGACGGCGGGCCCGTCGACGATGGTGACGTCGAAGTTCAGGCGGGTACCGTCGGACACCTCGGCCCGACAGGTGAAGGTCTCCCCGACCTCGTCGGTCTTGGGCTGTGTGCAGTCGACGATGGAGTCGCGGCCCAACTCGTCCCAGATCTGTTGGTTGATCGCCTTCGACGCGTCGGCAGCCGGGTCGAACGAGTCGCGCGGGTACATGAAGTACAGCGCCACTCCGACGATGGCGAACACCACCAGGGTCACCACTGTCCGTTTGGGCATCGCACTTCACCTCCGTCGCTGTCGGGTCGGGCGTCGGCGGCGAAGCGTCAGCGGACCGCCGGTACCGTCGACAGTCCCGCCGTACGTCGATCGTGCACGGTGTCGACGGTGATGAGCACGAGGCC
>JBEICS010000148.1:0-5823 GCA_040383925.1 Acidimicrobiaceae bacterium
CGGCCTAGCCTGACTGTCTTCAGGATCGAGTTCAGCATGCGTACACCTCACCACCGTCGGCGGTGGCTCCTCTCCGCAGGGGTCGTCGCAGCAGCGGCCGGCGTGGGCACTCTCGCCCAGGCCGCGGTGATGTCGCGCGCCGCCGAGGGTGACAGTGGTTCCACGGCCCCGGTTGCCCAGGCCGCGGTGCACGGTGCGCACCCGACGGTGTCCGACGACGGGCGCTGGGTGGTGTACGAGGGTCTGCCGGTCGACGACACCGTCGGTGCCAACGGGGTGCCGCGCACCAGCACGGTGTACCTGCGCGACCGTCGGCCAGGCCCCGACGCCCCGGCGGTCGTCGAACTCACCGCGGTCACCGACGACATCCGCAGCGGCGACAGCGTGCGACCGGTCATCAGTGGCGACAGCTGTGTGGTGGTGGTGGTCACCGAACTCGCCTACGACCTGTTCCGCGACGACGACGAGGGCTCGCGCTGGGACGTCTACCGGCTCGTGCTGCCCCATTGCGGCGGCACGCCTGGCGACTGGGAACTGGTGTCGACCGCCACCTCCGACACCGATGGCACGACGGCCTCCGACAGTGTGGTGCCCACCGAGTCGGCCACCGTGTCCACCTCTGGATCGGTTGTGGCCTACACCCAGCAGTCGTCGCTCACCACGGGCGATCTGCTGCAGGTGAACGTGGTCGACCTCACCGTGCCGCTCGGCGACCCGGGCCGTCTCGCCCCGGTTGCCGGCACTCCACCGACAGCGCCCGCCGACGACGATGTCGCGTACGTCGGTCAGCGGCACCCCGACGTGTCGGGCGACGGCCGATATGTGGTGTTCGCCTCCGACGCGCACTCCGACCGTCTGGTGGCCGACTGGGTGGCCGGTCCTGCCGATGGCGGCCCGGCCGTCAGCCAGGTGTACGTGTGGGACCGCGAGAACGCCGATCCCGCCGCTGCCGTCACCCTCGTGTCGACGCCATCGTTCCTCACCGACCCGACTCCGGCGGCCGACGGGGCGCACAGCCCGGTCATCTCCGCCTCGGGTCGCTACATCGCGTTCGAGTCACCCTCGGACGACCTGGCCGGCGGTGCCGAACTGCCGCTGTGCACCCCCACCTGCCCCACGCAGGTGTACCGCTTCGACCAACTCGACGGTGTGCTGGCGCTCGTCAGCCGGGTGCCCGCCGCCGAAGCCGTCGATGCCGCTCAGCCCACGGCCCCGGTGGTGGCCGCCGACGCCGGTGGCAGTCAGGCCGCCATCTCGGCCGACGGCACGCAGGTGGCCTTCGTCACCCGCTCGCGCGCGCTGTTCGCCACCGCCTCCGAAGCGGGAGTCGAGCCCGACGACGGCGATGTGGTGGTGGCCGACGTCGACCTCGGCACGATGCGCCGCATCTCCACCGCTGCCGACGGGGTTTCCCCGCTCAGCGCAGTGAACGCGCACCCGGCGCTCTCAGGCTCGGGTCATGTGGTGGTGTTCGACACCCTCGCCGGCGTCGACCTGCCCACCGACAGCGTTCTGTCCGACGGCACCGCTACCGGTGGCCGGGTGGTGGCGCTGGTCGAGCGTCCGGCCGAACTGCTGGCCGCATCACTCGACGTGGGCACCGTGCTGGTGGGCTTCGCCGGCCCCGAGTGGTACGTGGCTGTGCGCAACAACGGCCCGTCCACCTTCCTGCCGGCCACCGTCACCTCGTCGAACCCGCAGTTCGCTGCCAGCGGCGGCACCTGCGCCCTGCAGGTCCCGGTCATCCCGGGCGAGTCGTGCACCGTGCACGTCATCCTCACCCCGGCCGCACCCGGCCCGGTGGTGGGAACCATCACGGTGTCGGAAGCCGTGGTGGGCGGATCGAGCATCACGGTCGATGTGGCCGGTGCGGGCGGTGTGCCCGACCTGCGTGCCACGCCGGCCGGGGCCGACTTCGCCGCCGCTGTGGTGGGCCAGACCGCGCCCACCATCGCCTTCGACGTCGAGAACGTCGGCTTCCAGCCGGTCACCATCACCTCGCTCGCCTTCGGTGGCCGCAATGCCGGCGACTTCGCGGTGGCCAGCACCAGTTGCCCCGGCAGCGTGGTGAACCCGATGACGTCGTGCTCGGTCGAGGTGGCCTTCACCCCCACCGATGCGGGCTACCGCACCGCCACCTTGCTGGTGGGCGCCGATGCCGGCCAGTACACCAGCGTGCTGCTCACCGGGACGGGCCGCCGCGACACCGAGCTGGCCGTCACCGACACGCGCATCCGTGCCGGCGAGTCGGTGGGCGTGGGTGGCACGGGCTTCCCGGCGGGCGCCACCGTCACCGTGGGGTGGGCCGACGGCAGGGGCGAGACGGTCACCGTGCTGGCCGATGCCTCGGGGTCGTTCCTGGTGGTGCTGCCCACACGGCCGAGCGAGCGAGGCGGCGAGCGCACCGTCGTGGCGCAGGTGGGCGAGCTGTCCGCACGTGCCGATGTCGACGTGGTGCGGCGCCCCAGCGGGTCACCCACCGGTCTGCCGTCGGGCAACTGACACTGGTCGAGTCCCGGCTCGGAGCGGTGTTCGGTTCGGCTCAGACGCCGACGTCGTCGGTGGCGATGAGGCGCCCGATCACCGTGGCCGACGGCGAGCAGGTCTCGGCGCCGGCGCGTCCGATGGCGCCGCAGCTGACCTCGAACGTGATGGTGTCGCCACCGTTCAGCTGCACCGGGTCGACGAACCCCTGATTGGCGTCGAGGCCGTCGAGGTTGGCGAGGTCGTACTCGAACCGGAGGGTACCCAGACGCAGAACGGCCGAACCCTCGTCGCCGAAGGGGTTCTGCACGATGTACTGGGTGATGAGCAGCGTCGACCCATCGGGCACGGTGTAGGTCTGTGTCGACTGCTCGGAGAGCTTGGCGCCCGAGGGCAGGCTGCTGCTGAACGGCTCGCCGCGTTCGCCGGTGGGCGGGATGGTGGGCGGCACCGAGGTGGGGGCCACGCTGATCGGGGTGACGGGCGAGACGGTGGTGTCGGTGGGGGCTTGCACGTCGTCGACGGCACGTTCGGCGGCGCGGCGGATCTCGGGGGTGATGACCCCGAACCACAGCCCGGCCAGCGCTCCGCCCAGCAGCGCCAGGCCTGCGACGCGCGACCACAGCCGTTCGGGCAGCACGGGGGCCTGCACAAAGGTGGCGGCGGCGCTGACCGTGGGCGTGCCCTGCTGGTCGGCCTCCACCGCGAACGGGATGGACCGCGACCGGCGCTCCCACTGACGCCGCCGGGCCCGCACCCGCAGGCGCACCAGCGTGCTGCCGCCGGGTTCGATGCCCACGGCGGGTGGGTCGAAGTCGCCGTCGAGCCGGCTGGTGGGCTCGGCGAGGTGCATGCGGCAACTGGCCTGCACGTTGCCGAGGTTCTCGATCATCGCCTCGAACGTGGCCCGTCGCCGGGTGCGGACCGCGGGTTGCAGCATGGTGACGCGCCGGTCGAAGGTGGGCGCGATGTGCAGCGTGGTCTCGGCGTTCACCACGTCGTCGGGCTGCGACTGCGGCACGATGCGCACCCCCAGCGCGGTGGGGCCGGCGGTGGTGCTGGGCAGCCGCGGCGCCGTCACTTCCACATCCACCGACTCGCTCGACCCGCCGAACAGGGTGACGTAAGCGGGTCGAATGGAGGTCCAGGCGGCAGCCATGCCGGTGGGGGTGAGGACGAAGCTCTCGGTGCTGTCGCCCAGGTTGGTGACGAGGATGGCGAGGGTGAGCCGCGTGCCGGGTTCCACCACGGCTTCGCTGATGTTGAATGCGCCCTGCACCGCCACGAGCGGAACGCTAGCGGTGGGGTGGCCGACTGGTGGCGCGCCGTCGGCGTCGTTCATCAGCGGTACACGATCCGGTCACGACCGGTCTGCTTGGCCTCACGCAGGGCGTGGTCGGCCTCTACCAGCACGGTGTCGACCAGTCCGGTGTCGACCAGTCCGGTGTCGAAGTGTCGGGTGCCGGCCACGGTGACGGCGCCGATCGATGCCGTCACCCGCACGGAGTCGGGGAGGTGGCGCCACCGCCGCGCCCCGATGAGCTGACGCAGCCGCTGCAGCACCGGGCGCGAGTCGCCGGGCGAGGTCTCGCACAGCACCACCACGAACTCGTCGCCACCCAGGCGCACGACCGCGTCGCCGCGGCGGCACACCCGCTGCAGCACGGTGGCCAACTCGCGCAACAACTGGTCGCCGGCGTCGTGGCCGTAGGCGTCGTTCACCGTCTTGAAGCCGTCGAGGTCGAGCAACGCCACGCACACGGGGGCGCGGTTGGTCATCACCTCCGGCAGCCAACGGCTGAGGAACCGGCGATTCGGCAGGCTGGTGAGCGGATCGGTCTCGCTGCGTTCCTCGGCGAGGCGCAGGCTCACGCCCACCCGCACGTGCTGCCATCGGGCCGCCCGCTCGTGGGCCAGCGCCACGCGCAGTCGCTCGGAGCCAAGGGTGAGCACCGCCCGGGCGAGTTCGTAGTCCCCGCGCTGCCACAGTACGTCGACGGCGCGGGGAGCGACGCCGAGCAGGTAGGTCTCGAGGCCGATGGCGCGCGCCCGTTCGGTGAGCGCGGTCATCTCGGCGATGTCGAACGACTCGCCTCCGAGTTGCCACGCTGCGAGTGCGCCGCCGAGGTAGGAGATCACCTCCACATCGGCGAACCCGAGCTCGTCGGCCAACCGCAGCGCGCGTTCGGCGTCGTCGCGGGCCGCCTCGTTGTGGCCCAGCAGGGCCAGCAGCATCGACCGATGGGCGAGCGCGGTGGCGGTGGCCGATGCGTCGCAGTCGTCATCGAACCCGAGCGCCGCGGTGGCGGCGTAGATGCCTTCGTGCAGATGGCGCCGGGCCTCACGCGGGTCGAAGGAGTGGTTCATCGCCAAGTGGTGTGCGGCGGCGAGCGACGCGTGGGTGTAGGCGAGGTCGCCCGGCGAGGCCGCCAGGGTGAGTGCCTGCTGGTACAGCTCGATGGCGGTGAACGGCAGTTCGCAGTGCTGGAACGTCTCGGCCACGTTGTGCACGACGCGGTAGTTGGCCGGGTCGTCGATGACCGTGTTCAACGCGTGCAGTGCCTCGGCCAGTTCGTCGGCGGTGTCGGCGCACCGGTCGCCGCCGAGGCGCACCTTCACGATGAGGGCGAGCGCGTCGGCCAGCGGGGCGCGAGCGTCTTCGGCGCGGGCCTCTGCAGCGACGGCCCGGGCGATGGTCTCGGCCCCGGCCATGTCGTCGAGGTTGTAGACGCAGCAGGCCTGGCGCATCTGGAAGTGCAGCCGCTCGCTCACCGTGGTGGCCTGTTCGCCGGCCAGCGCGTACAGCTCGGCGGCGGTGCCAAAGCGGCCTGCGGCGCGCGAGCGGTCGGCCTCGTCGGCCATGGTGGGGGCCAACGATGTCGGTTCGAGGGTGCTGCTCATTGGCGCCGTCCGTGGCCGGTGGCCGTACGATGCGGTGCCGTGAGCACTTCAGCAGCCTCAGGTTCCGCGGGTCGGTCGTTCCCGGTGCAGCGCCCGAGGCGGCTACGCACCACGGCAGCAATGCGCGAACTGGTGGCCGAGACCCGTCTGCATCCCCGCCGCCTCGTGGCCCCGTTGTTCGTGCGCGAAGGCATCGACGTCCCCAACCCCATCGTCTCGCTTCCGGGTGTGGTGCAGCATACGCGGGCCACCCTGGTCGACGAGGTGCGAGCCCTTGCCGACCTGGGCGTGGGCGCGCTGATGTTGTTCGGCGTGCCCGCGACCAAAGATGCCATAGGGTCAGGATCGTTCGACCCCGACGGGATCGTGCAAGTGGCTCTGCGCGATGTGCGCGAGGCCATCGGCGACCGCATGGTGGTGATGGCCGATCTGTGCGTC
>JBEICS010000149.1:0-5808 GCA_040383925.1 Acidimicrobiaceae bacterium
AGGCGACCGTCCGCGTGGCGACCGACCCGAAGGCGATCGCGCCCGTGGCGACCGCCCGCGTGGCGATCGTCCGGCGGGCGACCGGCCCCGCGGCGACCGCCCCGCAGGTCAGGGCGACCGCCCGGCCCGCAAGCCGCGTCCGTCGTTCACTCCCCCGCCCGAGTTGCCGCAGCGACCGAAGGCCAAGCGCCTCAAGCCCGGTCGCACCCACCGCAACGCGGTGCTCGCCGATCTGCCCGAGGCGCAGCGCCCCGTCGCCGAGCGTGCGCTGCAGGGCGGTATCCCCGCCGTGCGTCAGGCCATCAACGAGCAGAACACCCGCTTGCGCGCCGAAGGCCTCGACGAGGTGCCGGCAGCAGGTCTGCTGTCGATGGCCGAGCAGTTGCTGCCGAAGCTCCGTGTCGCCGAATGGCTCGACCGTGCCGACGCGGCCAAGGCCGTCATCGACGATCTCGACCTGCGCGATCTGCGCAGCGTCGTGGCAGCGGGCGACGACCCGGCCGTTGCTCGCGACGAATCCACCCGTGCCATCGCTGCGGAGTTGAAGCAGGCGCTCGTCGCCAAGCAGGAGAAGGAACTCCGGTTGTGGCTCGACGACATCGATGCCGCCATCGGCGTCGGTCGTGTGGTGCGGGCGCTGAAGCTCTCGTCGCAGCCGCCGAAGGCCGGCATCCCCTTCCCCGCCGACCTGGCCAAGCGCCTGGCCGATGCCGCCACCGCGTCGCTCACCGCCGACTCGGCGAGCGAGCGCTGGGTCGCGTTGCTCGAAGCAGCGGCGTTCTCACCGGTGCGGGCACAGGTGGCGCCCACCGCCCGTCCCGAGCAGCCCTCGGCCGAACTGAGCAGCACGGTGAAGCGTCTCGGCCCGTTGCTGCCCCAGGTGGCGGCACTGTTCGGTATCGAGGTCGCCGAAGGTGCTGCTGCTCCCAAGCCACTGCGCCCGACGCGTCCGGCCGCGCCGGCCAAGAAGGCGGCGCCACCCAAGGCGGCGCCAGCCAAGGCCGCCCCCGCCCCCGCCGCTGCCGAGTCCGCCGGTGAACCCGCTGTTGCCGAGGCACCTGCAACGGACGATGCGGCCGCCGAAGCGGTCGCCGCCGAGGTACCTGCAGCCGGCGAGCCCAGCGACATCGCTCCGGCCGTAGCCGACGAGTCGGCCACCGAAGCGCCTGCAGCAGCCGAGGCTGCAGCCGACGACGCTCCTGCTACCGACGACGCCGCCGACGCCTGAGTCGGACGCCGGTCGGCTCAGCCGAGCCGTTTCGACACAGTGATCAGCCGAGCGGTCAGCCCCGACCGTTCGAACAGGTTCTTCGTCTCGCGGTCGCCCGGTAAGGCGACGGCTTCGATGGTGGCGCCACCGGCGCCGACCGTCGCCTCGATGGCAGCCGCCAGCAGTTCGTCGCCGAGGCCCAGTTCGCGTGCACCCGGCACCACGTACACCTGGCGCACCTCACCGGTGCCCCCTCGATGCAACGGCAACCGGAGTTCAAGCACGCCGAGCACGACCTCGTCGATGGTGGCCACCCATACCGCTCGCCCCGGATCGGCGAGCGCGGCATCCCACTCGCCCACCGCGGGCCGTTCGGCCAGCAGCGCGGCCCCGCCGCGCGAATCGGTGATGGCTTCACGCGCCTCGTGCTCGAGCGTGGCGAGCGCCTGGGCGTCGGCTGCCGTGGCGCGCCGCACGGCGAGCGAGGGGCTCATGCGCCCTGCAGGACGTCGATCTTGGCGAGGATGGTTCGCCGCCCGCGGTTGGCCACCTCGAACCGGCGGATCTGCTCGACCTCGTCGGGGGTGAGCGTGGCCAGGCGTTGCACCACGTTCACCGCAGGCAGGCTCTCGTAGCCCGGAATTGCCAGCGAGTCGGCTCCGGGCACCGTATCGATGGCAGCAGATGCTGCGGCATCGACGGCAGCGGATCCTGCGGCGCCGGTGGGGGCCGGTGCCGCCTCGTGCGCCACGGTGTCGACCACTGCACCCGAGGCGGGCGGGCGACGCTCCGCGAGTCGCTTGTCGATTTCGCGCCGCCCTTGCTGCACGGCCATCTGGCCGATGAACCGGGCCAGCATGACGCGGTTCTCGACCACCTGGCGGCCCTGCCGGGTGTAGGCCGGCAGCTGCTCCTTCAACGCCGTGTACATCCCGATGGGTGCGTACACCGCAAGATCGAGCAATCGCTCGACAGGAGGGCGTTCGGGCTCGGGCGGCATGTCGCTCAGGTGAACAGCGGGCAGTCGTCGTCGCCGACGGGGCAGTTGGGAGCGGTCTGACGAACGAGCAGGAAGCAGTTCGAGCAGAGCGTCTCGTCGGCACGCTTGGGCTGCAGGCGGTCGGACTGCTCGGAGCGGTCTTCGGGCTCCTCGTCGTCCTCGTTGCCCTCGTCGTCGGAGGCGACCAGTCGGTCCTTGAGAATGGTGTCGAGGTCGGCCTCGACGTCGTCGGGGGTGATGAGATCGTCGTCGTCGTCGTCCTCGTCGCCGCTCAGCGACCGGCGAACGGGACCGGTGGTGGCCGCCTCTTCCTCGGTCTCCTCGGCGTCTTCGAACTCGTCGGCGAGGCCCCCGAACTCGTCGTCCTCGTCGGCCAGCGCATCTTCGTCGAGATCTTCGACGTCGATTTCCTCCTCGTCGAGTTCGTCGACGAGCTCGACCTCTGCGTCGATCTCCTCGATGTCGTCGGGCTCCATGACCTCATCGTCGTCGGCTGCCATCTCGACCCCTTTCGAACGAGCGTGTGGGCCGCGGATGATACGAGCGTCCCGCGACCGGGGGCGTGATCGTACCTGTGACACAGGTCACTTGGACTGTTTCGGCCCCGCGAACAGGTCGAATGTCGGGACCTGCGGACCGAACGGACCCGGCGGTGTCAGCCGCCGCGGCGCTGTTCCGCTCGGCGCTCGGCCTCGAGCCGCTCGAGTTCAGGGGCAGCCACGGTGATGTGCGTCATCGCATCGGCCACGGCATGGTGCCCGGCTTGCTCGGCGATGAGGCGATGCATCTCGAGCGCCACCCGGCGGTACGAGGGATGGCCCTGGGGCGACGAGCGCAACTCGAGCATGTGGATGGCCTCGCGGGCGTTGAACTGCATCGAGTACCGGATTCGGTACGCCATCGACACGGCGTAGCTGGCCTGCTCGGGGAACTCGTCCTTCAGCGCGTCGTACAGCGCCGCCGAGCGGGCCATGGCGTCGTCGAACACGTCGGCCATCCCGGCCTCGTCGATCAGCTCCGGCCGCACGTAGCCGTGGTTCGGCGTGAGCTGCTGCCACTCGACGGTGAGCATGCGATGGCGCTGCAGATCGCGGAAGGCGCCGTAGTCGGTGAGCACGTCGAAGCGGTAGTCGACGCGCTCGAAGGCCCGACCCGGCTTGTGGCGACGGTTCTCGCGTTCGCCCACGTAGGCACGCATCAACGCCAGCCGTTCCGTCGCCCCCATCCGCTGCACCCGCTCGAGCACCTGGTGCTCGGGCAGGTTCGTGTGCGGGTAACAGATGGCGGCCAGCATCTTGTCCTCGGCCTCGGGGTCGAAGTCGACGAGTTCGACGAACTCGGCCCGATCCACGGGCGTCTCGCCGAACAGCGAGTCGACGAGTTCGCCCGTACGGGTGCGGGTGGAGGTGAGGTAGTCGCTCCAACGGCCGCCACGGTCGGCCAGGTCGACACGGCGCAGGAAACTGGGGATCACCTTGCGCAACTCGGCCAGCATGAGGTCGGCGTAGTGGCGGGCCTCGGGCAACGGGTGCGAGCGCATGCGCAGCAGCAACTGCTCGAACCCCTGACCCGACCCGTAGATGCCGACGTTCGAGAGCGACGACGCTGGCAGCACCCCGCGCACGGCGTCGAGCGCCTTGGCCCGGGTGGCCTGGCGGAAGACGAAGTCGGAGGCGTCGCCCTGGGGGATGCTGGCCCGCACATGGTCGGTGACCTTGGTGAGCAGCAGGCTGTAGGCGTCGAACATGCGGTCCATGTCGCCCACGTAGCGCGTGCCGAACCGACTCGACAGCAGCGCCGGGTCGCGGAAGTAGCGGTAGCGGCCACCGAGGCGGGCGTCGTAGGCGATGTACCGGGTGCTCTGCTCGAGGTAGCTCATCAGCCGGCCCCACTCGAGCACCTTGGTGAGCACGTTCGAGGCCTGCTCGCAGGCCAGGTGCACACCGCCGAGCTGTGCGACCGAGTCGTCGCCGTACTCGAAGAACACCTTCTCGTACAGTTCCTCGGCCCGTTCCAGACCCATCGTGGCATCGACGGACTGGTCGCCGCTGATGTCGAGGTCGCCCACGAACTCGTCGAGGAAGAGCCGTCGCAGGCTCTTCGGGCTGCGGCTGTAGCGGGCGAACAGCGCGCCCTTCACCACCTCGGGCAGGTTCACCAGTGCGAACACCGGGCCGTCGAGGTTGGTGAAGTAGCGACGCAGGATGTCGGCTTCGCTGGGCGTGAACGCTTCGGGGACGTAGACCGTCACAACGTCGAACTCTAGGCGGCGCGGCGACGAATCACCGGGATAGGGGTCGGCCCGCCGACCAGGTCAGAGCACCGACACACCGGACGGCCGCGTTGCGAACTCGCGATCGGCCTGGTCGCGCAGCGCGGCCGAGCACCACAGGTCGACGACGGTCATGGCCATGGCCTTGGCCCCGTCGATCACGGCGCGGTCGCCCGACTCGCCACCGGCGAACGCGGCGAATTCGAGCGTGTGGATCGGAACACCGGCCTCGGCCACCTGGATCATCGGGTGGATCGACGGCACGAGATAGCTGATGTTGCCCATGTCGGTGGAGCCGACCACGGCCCTGCCCACCGCACGGGGATCGACCACGGTGCGGCCGATGCGATCGGCGTTCGCCACGTAGGCGGCGACGATGGGGCCGTTGTCGATCATGTCGGCGTACGGGTCGCCCTCCCAGGCGGCGGTGCATCCGCACCCGGTGGCAGCCGCCGATGCCTCGAGCGCGGTGCGCACACGCTGCTTCAGCGGCTGCAGCGAGGCGATGGTGGGCGACCTGACCATCCACAGCATCTCGGTCTCGGCAGGAACGATGTTGGCCACGTCGCCGGCGCGGGTGAACACCCCGTGGATGCGTTCGGTGGGCAGGATGTGCTGACGCAACGCGGCCACGTTCATGTAGCCGAGCACGGCGGCGTCGAGCGCATTGCGGCCCTCGTGCGGGGCAGCGGCGGCGTGCGCGGCACGGCCGTGGTACTGCACCCGCATCTGCTCGATCGCGATGCAGTCCATCCGCACCAGGTCGGCGTCGGCGGGGTGCACCATCATCGCGGCGGTGAGTCCCTCGAAGGCACCCTTGCGGGCCATGCGGATCTTGCCGCCGCCGCCCTCCTCGGCGGGCGTGCCCATGATGCGCACCCGACCTCCGGCCTCGTCGGCCAGGGCCGCTGCCGCCAGGCCGGCACCCAGGCCCGCGGCAGCGATGACGTTGTGCCCGCAGGCGTGGCCCACACCGGGCAGGGCGTCGTACTCGCACAGCACAGCGATCTCGGGGCCCTCGCTGCCGGCGCGGGCTTCGAACGCGGTGTCGACCCCGTAGGCGTGGCGCGTGGCCTTCCGGCCGGTGTCGTCGAGCACCTGGGTGAGCAGGTCGTGGGCGAACACTTCCTGGTAGTTCAGTTCCGGGTGGGCGTGGATCTGCCGGCTCGTGTCGACCAGACGATCGGCGAGGCGGTCGACCTCGGCGCAGACGCGTTGCTTGAGCGATTCGATCCGGGCGGCTTCGTCCCGGCCAGTGCCGATTGGGGCAGAGTGCATGGCCGCGACGGTACTGCGGCCGGGCGGCTACACGCAGACCAGCAGCGG
>JBEICS010000150.1:0-5790 GCA_040383925.1 Acidimicrobiaceae bacterium
CCAGATGGCGTACTACGGCCATCACCTCGACCTCGACCCGAACGCCCGCGACGAGTACCGCGACCACCCGTGGTTCGACAGTTGCGTGCGCTTCTGCGAGCGCTGGGACCAGTCGTCGTTCGACCCCGACTATCGCAGCGATCCGCTCGAGTCGTTCGAACCGCTGCTGCGCGAGGTGTTCGCGCGGCCAGCCTTCACCGGCGGGCCTCAGTAGGCTGGGGTTCCCCATCTCTGGAGACACGATGCGCACCACGCTCGCCGAGTTGCTGGCCACCCGCGACGTGCTGTTGGCCGATGGCGCCACCGGCACCAACTACTTTGCTGTCGGGCTCACCGCCGGACATCCGCCCGAACTGTGGAACTTCGAGCACCCCGATCGCGTGGCAGGCCTGCACCAGCAGTTCGTCGACGCGGGCGCCGACATCATCCTCACCAACAGTTTCGGTGGCAGTGCCCAGCGGCTGAAGCTGCACCACGCCCAGGACCGGGTGTTCGAACTGTCCGAGCGTGCCGCACAACTGGCGCGTGGCGTTGCCGATGCCGCACCACGTCCGGTGGTGGTGGCCGGTTCGGTGGGGCCCACTGGCGAGCTGTTCGAGCCGCTCGGCGCGCTCACCCACGACGTGGCCGTGGCGTCGTTCCAGGAGCAGATGCGTGGCCTCATCGCCGGTGGCGCCGACGTGATCTGGATCGAGACGATGTCGGCTGCTGAGGAGGTGCGCGCTGCCGCCGAGGCTGCGATCTCGATCGGGGCGCCGTACGTGTGCACCTGCTCGTTCGACACTGCCGGCCGCACGATGATGGGGCTGATGCCGAACGCGTTCGGTGCGGTGTTCGAGGGGCTCGCTGAGGCACCGCTGGCCTACGGGGCCAACTGCGGCGTCGGTGCCAGCGACATGCTGGTCACGGTCACGTCGATGTGCTCGGTGCCCCATGCTCCCGTCGTGGCGAAGGGGAACTGCGGCATCCCGCAGTTCCAGGGCACCGAGGTGGTCTATTCGGGCACGCCCGACTTGATGGCCGTCTATGCCGCGATGGCCGCCGATGCGGGGGCGCGCATCGTGGGTGGCTGCTGTGGCACCACCCCGGCCCATCTGGCCGCGATGCGGCGAGCGCTCGACGAGCGGGTGCCGGCCCCGGCGCCCTCGGTCGACGACATCGTCGCCAGGGTCGGGCCGCTCACCAACTCGGCACCCACCGAGAGCGGCGAGGGCCGCGAGCGCCGCCGTCGGCGCAGCGAGTAGCCGGTCTCAGAGCTGGCCGACGCGGCGGGCGCCGCGCAGCAGCGGGAAACTGCTCATGCGCTCGAGTCCGGCCACGGTGGTGCGCATCGCCTCGGCGGGCACCGGATGGCTGATCAGGAATCCCTGGGCCTTCTGGCAGTTCAGTTCGTCGAGCACCCGCAACTGACTCAACGTCTCGACGCCCTCGGCCACCATGTCGAGGTTCAGCGAGTGGCCCATCGCAATGATGGTGCGCACGAGTGCCTGGTCGCTCGGGTTCTCGGCGATGCCGCGTACGAAGGCCCGATCGATCTTCAGGCGCTGCAGCGGGAAGCGCTGGAGTAGCGACAGCGACGAATAGCCGGTGCCGAAGTCGTCGAGCGCCAGGCGCGCGCCGAGGTCGCGGATGGTCTGCAGACGGGCGAGGGCCGACTCGGGGTCGGAGATCATCAGGCTCTCGGTGATCTCGACCCACAGTTGCTCGGGCCGGATCCCGGAGCGGCTGATCGCCTCGGCGATGACCGACGTGAGGTTCGGGTCCGACAGCTGACGCGGCGAGACGTTCACCGACATCGTCGCGTCGGGGCTGCAGATGCCGTCGTCGATCCAACTGCGCAACTGGGTGAGTGCTTCGAGCAGGGCCCACGCCCCGATGGGCACGATGGTGCCGGTCTCCTCGGCGATGGGGATGAACTCGGCGGGCGACACGATGGTGCCGTCGGCCTGCTGCCAACGCATCAGCGCCTCGAACCCCGACACCTCACCGGTGGCGATGTCGAGGATCGGCTGGTGGAACAGGCGCAGTTCGCGGCGGTCGAGGGCCCGGTACAGGGCGGTCTCGACGGCGAGGCGGTGCGAGATGCGCTCGTGCATCGAGTCGTCGAAAAAGGCCACGCAATTGCGGCCCGAGTCCTTCGCCCGGTACATCGCCGTGTCGGCGTTGCGCAGCACCTTGTCGGGGCGGGCGGTGATGGAGGTCACCGAGGCCACGCCGATGCTGGCGGTCACGAACACGTCGCCCTGGCCGATGGACACCGGTTCGCGGAAGATCGACTGGATCTTGTCGGCCAGCGGCGCAGCGGCGCTGAGCGTGCGGCTGGTGGGGTCGACCACGACGAACTCGTCGCCCGACAGACGCGCCACCATGGCATCGGCCGGCACCACGCTGACGAGGCGCTGGGCGACGATGACGAGTACCTCGTCGCCTGCGTCGTGGCCGAGGCTGTCGTTGATGTTCTTGAACCGGTCGAGGTCGATGAGGAACACGGTCGGCTCGCGGTCGGGGCGCCACAGCTCCATCGTGTAGGCCTGCAGCAGTTCCAGCACGGCTGGACGCGACGGCAGGCCGGTGAGTTCGTCGATGCGAGCCTGCTCGAGCAGGCGCTGCTGGGCACGGGCATTGGCCCGCACCGACTCGACCACCCGCAGCGTCACCGCAGCGGTCAGCACCGTTGCCGACAGGGCGCGGATGACGATGTCGGTGGTGTCGTTCGGTCCGGATACGGCGATGACGACGAACGGGACGACCAGCGCCAGCGTGGTCACGACCAGGCGCACGGCGAGGCGTTGGGTCGGGGCCCGCGGCGTGGGGTCCTCGCGGCTGGCGATGCTGGGGTGCAAGAAGGCGGCCGAGACGCAAACGTAGGCGATGATGTAGCTGGCGTCGGCGAGGTGCAGCACCCACTCGCCGGCGTAGCCCGCGTCGACGAGGGCGTACGAGGTGTCGCCGACCAGCATGGCGAACACGCTCGAGGCGATGAACAGCGTGGCGGGGGAGCGACGGCCCGTGCGGAACACGTACAGGCTCATCAGGAACAGGATCACGGCGCCTGCCGGCTGGTAGAAGCCGGCCACCATCGACACCACGATGTTCTCGTCGCTGCGTTCGAGGGTCGGTTGGATGAACACCACCCAGGTCACCAGCCAGGCGCCGAGACCGATGATGAGGCCGTCGACCATCACGGCCGAGGCGCGCGCCAGGCGCTGCTGGCGCACGAGGATGACGAGGCACCCGATGATCAACAGAGCGCCGACGAGTTGCAGCAGGCCGCCGGTGAAACCACCCATCACGCCGGCCAGCGCGAACAGGGTGCCGATCAGGCCCAGGCTCAGCACCAGGGGCTTGGAGGTGCGGTGCACCTTGCGGCTCACCACCACGGCGAACAGCACCTGCAGCGCGCTCACCGTGTAGACGACGTCGGTGATGGCGCTGTCGAGCACGAACGTCGACGCCGCAGCGAGCGCGCCGACGATCAGCAACAGCCTGATCACTCGAATGGAAGTAGTCGCCACGGGGAGCCTCGTACCGTCGATGGACCCTCCTCACCGTCCGGTGTAGACAGCGACATGCAAGGAATGGTATTTTCCACCACAAGCGGAGGTCCCGTTCGGGGCGCTCTTCGCCGTTCCCGAACCTGATTTGTTCGAGAGGCGGCCACGTGTTTGTCACCCAGCATCGGGGAGTGAGCGATCCATCGTTGATCGACCGCCTGTGGGAGCACTACGAGCGCTGCTACCGCCATACGGCGGAACAGGCGCCCACCCGCGAGATGTTCTTCCGCCACGAGTTCGACGACCTGCTCCGCGACGCCACCAACCGCACCTGGGTGGTGTGGGAGGGCAACCAGCCCATCGGCAGCACCGTCATCGCCACCGACTTCGCTGCGACCCGGTACCTCAGCCGCGCCTACTTCGAGACCCACTACCAGCAGCAGACGCTCGATCAGCGGGTCCACTACATCCTGTGGGTGGTCATCGACCAGGCGTGGGGAGCGAAGGGGGCGTTGGCCCGACTGGCCCGCGAGTCGTTGGCGGTCGAGGCGGCCGAAGGTGCTCTGCTGGTGTTCGACGCCCCCGCGTCGAACCAGAAGGCCGACACCGGCGGTCTGGCCGAGATCATGTCGAGAATGGCGGCCATGGTGTCGCGCGGCACCGCGGTCGACCTCGTCACCGTGCAGCGCTACTTTGCCGCCGACTTCGCGCAGGGCGTGCGCTACCGCGAGCAATTCGACCAGGGCACCGAGGCCGTTCCGGCCTAGTCACCCGCACCTGGTGAGGATTCGCTAGCCTCACCGGTGCCACATGACCTCCACCACCACCGCCTACACCGTCGTCGTTCCGGGTACCCACCTCATGTCGGCCCTCTGTGGCCCACGCGACGTGTTCCTCCGCCAGGTCGAGGCCGCGTTCCCGGGTGCCACCATTGTGGTGCGCGGCAACGAGGTGCACCTCGACGGCCCTGGTGCCGCCGTGGCCGGTCGGTTGGTGGAAGAGCTCGTGCTGCTGCTGCAGCGCGGCCAGCACCTCGACGAGGCCAGCCTCGCCCGCTCCATCGACATGGTGCGCAACGACGAGCGACCCAGCACCGTGCTCACCGACGATGTCCTACGCGGCGCCAAGGGCAAGGCGGTGCGACCGAAGACGGCCGGCCAGAAGCGGTACGTCGATGCCATCCGCAACAACGTCATCACCTTTGGTCTCGGCCCGGCCGGTACCGGCAAGAGTTGGTTGGCTGTGGCGATGGCAGTACAGGCGCTGCAGTCGAAGCAGGTGCAGCGCATCATCCTCACCCGCCCTGCGGTCGAGGCCGGCGAGCGGCTGGGCTTCCTGCCCGGCGACCTGATGGCCAAGATCGACCCGTACCTGCGGCCGCTCTACGACGCCCTGTACGACATGGTCGAGCCCGAGGGCGCCCAGAAGATGCAGGAGCGCCAGGCCGTGGAGGTTGCGCCGCTGGCCTTCATGCGCGGCCGCACGCTGAACAACAGCTTCATCATCCTCGACGAGGCGCAGAACGCCACGCCCGAGCAGATGAAGATGTTCCTCACCCGCATCGGCTTCGGCTCGAAGGTGGTCGTCACGGGCGACACCACCCAGATCGACGTGCCCGACGGGCGAAGCGGTCTGCTCGGCCTCGAGCGAGTGCTCCAGGGCATCGACGGGCTCGAGTTCGTTCACCTCGGCGCGGGCGACGTGGTACGCCACCGCATCGTTGCCGACATCGTGGCCGCCTACGAACGCCAGGGCGATCGCCGTGGATGACCCTCCACCCCCTCGGCTCGGCAGGCCCTCGCGTGTGGGGGGCGACGGCGAGATCGAGGTGGTCTGTATCGACGAACAGACCGCGGTCGAACTCGACCTGACGCGCTGGCAGCGCCTCGCGACGGCAGCACTGGTCGACGAAGGTGTTCGCGGCCTCGCCGAGTTGTCGGTGATGTTCGTCACTGAGGCCGACATCGCCGAGTTGAACGAGGTGCACATGGGCAAAGCAGCGCCCACTGATGTGCTCGCCTTTCCGCTCGACGCGCACGATGTCACTGCGATGGTCATCCCGGCTGGCGCCACCCGTGGGCCCGATCGGGCACCGATCGATCCGGGCGATCTGCCGCTGCTGCTGGGCGATGTGGTCATCTGCCCTGCGGTCGCTGCGGCACAGGCACCCGAGCATGCAGGCACGCTCGACGACGAGCTCGCACTGCTGCTGGTGCACGGCATCTTGCACGTGCTCGGCCACGATCACGCCGAACCCGCCGAGACGCTGGCGATGCGGGCCCGCGAACTCGAGATC
>JBEICS010000151.1:0-5786 GCA_040383925.1 Acidimicrobiaceae bacterium
CGATGGCTCGGTTGGCGAAGTCTTCGCGCAGTTCGTAGCCGACGATGCGGGCACCCCACCGCAGCATCGTCATGCTCAACGCGCCCGAACCCACACCGCTCTCGAGCACGGTCACACCGGGGCCAATGTCGGCCAGCATGCAGATGGGTGCGAGGTCCTTGGGGTAGATCACCTGGGCGCCACGGGGCATCTCGATGACGAAGTCCTCGAGGGTGGGGCGCAGCGCGATGTACACCGAGTTCTTCGTGGTGCGCGCCACCAGGCCCTCGGCCCGGTCGACGATGTCGGCGTGAGGAATGAACCCGTGGTGGCTGTGGAACTCGCCACCCTCGGCCAGGGTGATGAGATAGCGCCGTTGCTTGGTGTCGAGCAGCAGGACCTTGTCGCCGTATCGGAACGAACGGTTCATCGTCGGCCCTTCGTGATGAGTTCGATCGGCACCGGTTCGTGCGCGGCCGAGGTGGCGACGAGGCGGCAGAACGCGCACACCTCGCCAGAGGTGGGGGCGCCGCACTCTGTGCAGGCGCTGAGTGCTTCGCGTTCGTCGTGCAGTTGGTCGGCCAGGATGGGCGCCATGTGCTCGATGAAGTTGAGGTAGAACGCCGCCTTCGAGCCGGGCGACTCGGCTTCGATGCCGTTGAGCATGCCCTTGTAGCCGAGGTGTTTGTTGCCCACCGCCATGGGGCACTCGTCGACCAGGTAGTCGATGCCGCGAACGACGCACCAGGCGGCGGTCTCGCGTTCGGTGAGGCGGACGAGTGGCTTCACCTTCTTCGGGAACCCGTCGCGTGCGGGCAGCACCGGCAACTGGCGCGCCAGGTAGCCGATGTCCCAGCGCAAGGTGTTGCCCAGCAGCACCGCCGCCTCGTCGTCGAGGTTGTGGCCGGTGACCAACGCGGTGTAGCCGCCGTCGAGCGCGGCCTTGTCGAACAGGTGCCGCTTGCTGAGCCCGCACGCCGAGCAGGGAACCCGCCGCGTGGCCCGAGCCGCCGTCGGGATGTCGTAGCCGTACTCGCCGCGCAGCGACACCTCGATGAGGTGCAGGCCGCGGGCAGCCGCGAAATCGCGCGCGTACTGGCCCGACACATCGCTGTAGTCGCCGATGCCGAGGCCGATGTACAGCCCGTCGGCCTGGTAGCCCAGCTCGTACAACAGGTCCCACACCGCCAGGCTGTCCTTGCCGCCCGACACGGCCACGAGGATGCGGTCGTCGCGGGTGAGCATGTCGAACTGTTCGATGGCCTTGGTGACCTGGCGCCGACACAGTTCCTGGAAGTGCTCGGCACAGAACTTGGCGTTGTGCCGAGGCAGGTCGATGATGGCGGGCTCGCCGCAGGTGCGGCACTTCGACGGCACGCGCACGTCAGGCGCCCCCGGAGATGACCGGGCGGATCTCCACCACGTCGTCGGCGGCGAGCTCGCCGTCGCCGGGCACGAGCGTGCCGTTGCGGATGACGAGGTGCGACTCTCGGTTCAGGCCGAGTTCGTCGAGCAGGGCGAGCACATTGCGTCGCCCGTCGACGACGACCTCGCGAGAGGGATTCCGCAGCAGCACTTTCATCAGGGCATCAGTATGCGTCAGTGGGCACGCCGAACGGCGCGGCGCTGGCGCCGGGTGAGCGGCCGGCGAGCCGACACCTCGAACGTCTCCCCCGGGCGCAGTTTCGGCAGCACCACCGATTCGGGTTGCCGGCTGATGGCACGCCGCACCCGGCCGCCGACCCACAGCACGCCACCGACCATCATCCACCCACGACTTCCCGACAGCGACTGCACCGTCGCCTTGCGCCGCAGGTACCCCGTCGGCGACCACCAATGGCGACGGATCAGTTGCTTGCCGAGGGGCATGTCTACACCCGGCGGATCTCGACGAAGGTCGACTTCTTGCGGCCGCTGCGCTTGCCCAGCAGGAACACGATGAGGACGAGCACCACACCGCCGACGGCGGCGGCCGAGGCGAGGCTCTGCTTCTTGTCGTTCACCTTCAGCTGCACATCGTCCTGCAACGCCTTGAAACGGGACTCGAGGTCGCTACGGGTGATCTTTGCTTGTGCCATGGATCGATACCTCCGACTCAGTCCTCGTGCAGCGATTTCTTGCCGATGCGCATCGCCGCAAAGGCGATGACGGCGATGCAGACCACGAACGCGAACAGGTACGGCAGCAGGCTCATCCACCGCCCCGAGAACGTGGGCGCGAACTCGGTCTGGACGAGGCGCAGCACGCCGAGCACCAGCAGTGAGGCTGCCGTGCCGAGGAACAGGGCTCCGGCCAGGCCGAACGCGATCCAGCGACCTGCGCCACGCAGCGGCCCCAGCGTCTCTTGCCGGGCGTACGACTTCACCAACTCGACGACGTCGCTCAGTTCGGTCGACGACGAGGCTCCGGTGCGCGCCGTGGAGGAGGTGGCCTGCTGGTCGGTCATCGTGTCTATGTTGGCACATCGGCCCCCGTCACGCCCGTGCGGATCGGCCGAACCGCGTCGGCCCCGCACTCCGCTGCCGGATCAGACCTCGGGTTGGTCGGCGTCGCCGAGGCGGAACTCCAGCAGCACCTCGACGTCGTCGAGCATCTCGGCGATCATCGCCAGCCGCTCTGCGGGGCCCGCCGCGGCGAGCAACCGGTAGGTGTCGGCGGCACCGACGGGCAGCAGGGCCGCCAACTGGTACGAGGCCAACAAGGGGTCGTCGCTGAGCTCCGACGACGCGTCGCCGGCGTGGTCGCCCAGCTCGACGGCCAGCGCGGCGGCACGGCGCACCCGCGACGCGACCCGGACGAGGCGCTCGCCGAACTCGCCACCCGATGGTGTCTCGGCAGCAGCGGGGTCCCAGGTGTCGGGCCAGTCATCGACATCGGCGAGCGGGTACGGGTCGTCGGGCAGCCAGGCGTTCACCCGGATGCGCCGCGTGCCGATGCACACCACCAGCAGACGCCCGTCGCCCAACTCACCGATCTGCACCATGCGAGCCACGGTGCCGACGCCGGTGCGCTGGTCGCCGCCGCCCACCTCGCTGCCCCGCTCGATCAGCGCCACCCCGAACTCGTGGTCGAACTGCTGCACACAGTCGTCCATCATCGCCAGGTAGCGCGGCTCGAAGACGTGCAACGGCAACACGGTGCCCGGCAGCAGCACACTGCCCAGCGGGAACATCGGCATCACGGCCATCACCCCACCGTAGGCCCAGGCGGAGCCCGATGTCGCTAGCGCGGCGCGAGTTGGTCTTCGGTGGGCCCGGTCGGGTAGGCGGCGAGGGCGGGGGCCAGGATCTGCTCCCAGACGGTGAGATAGGCGCCATCGTCGATACCGGGCGAGTTCTGCACCAGCGAGAACTGGATGACCGCGCCGTCGGAGGCCACCACATAGCCCGACAACGACTTCACGTCGTTCAGCGTGCCGGTCTTGCCCTGCAGACGCCCTGCCATCGGCGTACCCACGAACACGTCCTCGAGCGTGCCCGACGTAGCCGCCATCGGTAGGCCGGCCCCGACTGCATCGGTGGGGCTGCCATGGGCGAGCACACCCAACAGGAGCGAGCATGTCACCTGATCGCTGCGCGACAGGCCCGACCCGTCGAGCACCACGGCACCCGCCGACGGCACACCCCAGGCCTCGAGCCGATCGAACACACCCGACACACCGGCGGCCGTGGTGCCCGTGGCGGCGAACTCGAGACCGATCTCTTTCAGCAGCATCTCGGCGGTGTTGTCGTCGCTGGTCTGCAGCATCTCGCCGACGATGACCGACAACGGTTGCGAGGTGATCGAAGCGATCTCGCCGGTGAAGGCCGCCGTTCCCGTCGCCGAGCCCTGCGCCACGGTGACACCGCGGTCGCGCAACAGCGCAGTGAACGTGGTGGCGGCATGCAGTGCCGGGTCGGCGTCGGCCTGCATCTCGGCGTCGTCGACCAGGAGCGCGTCGTACGGACCGGCCTCGACCCCGTACAGGTCGGTCGACCAGGTGGGAATGAACCATTCGTCGTCGTAGCGGCTCGCGTCGCCGAGCACCCGCCCCTCGATACGGGTGACGCCTGCTGCCACCACCTGGTCGGCGAGATCCTCCAGGCGGGTGACGTTCACCGGTGGATACCGCTGCGCGCCCTGCTGCAACCATGCGTCGGTGGTGAGCACCGGATCGCCGCCCCCGATGAGGGCCAGGTCGCCCGCCACCACACCATCGGGGCCCACCTCACCGGCGACCGTGGTGGTGAAGGTGTAACTGGGGCCGAGCACGTCGAGGGCCACCGCGCCGGTGACGATCTTCATGTTCGACGCGGGGATGACGATCTGGGCCGGGTTGGTGGTGCTGACCGGGCGACCGTCGACCGACACGGTGAAGCACGAGGTGGCGTCGATCTGCGCCGCCACGGGCTGCAGCGCGGCGGCGAACGAACCGGCGTTGATCTGCCACGACAGCACACCGGGGGCACGGCGGTACGACAGGATGGGCGTACCGAGCGACCACTCGGCAGGCGGTGGCGAGGCGGCCACCACCGGGTCGGGATCGCGTACCTGCGCTGCCACCAGCCACTGCCACAGCACGAGCAACCCCATCGCCACCGTGACGGCGGCACAGGTGATGATGATCACCGGGTTGCTCGAGCGGCGCGCCATTCAGTCGATCCCGTGGGTCTGGCGGAAGCGGGCATAGCGGTAGAGGTGCCCGAGGGCGACCACCGCCCGGTTGCCGCTGGGGTAGCACAGCCGACCGGTGGCCCGCACGGCCGCGGGGCCGGCGTTGTCGGGGTCGGCCACGGCGAGTTCGGTGGCCGTGAGGATGGGCTTGGCGAACCGCCGCGACAGTTCGTCGGCCGCCTGGGCGAACCGCTCGTCCTGGCGCTCGTGATAGGCGACGATGCGCTCGAGGCCGTGGTCGGGATAGAAGCGGCCCTCGCGCATCAGCCGCGCCTGGTTGCTCTGGATGCCGAGGCCGAGGTACACGATGCTGTGCACGTCGGGGTGGGCGGCGATGAGCTCCATCACCTCGGGGATGGTGTCGCGCACCTCTCCCCCGGCGCAGTCGACCGGGTTGTTCCGGCTCCAGCGCGGCGGCAGTTTGGTGTCGATCTGGGCCAGCAGGTCGGCCGGCAGCGGCATCAACCGCAGCGTGCCGTCGCGGTGCACCGCATCGCTGGTGACCACACCCCACCCGCCGGCGGTGGTGAGCACGACGACGTTGGGTCCCTGCGGCAAGGGTTGTGTGGCGAACGTGGCGGCTGCCTCGAACGCCTCCTCCACGGTAGCGGCGCGGGTGACACCGGTCTGGCGGCACACCCCGTCGAAGATCGTGTCGTTCGCGGCCAGCGCTCCGGTGTGACTGGCGGCAGCACGCGCCCCGGCCTCGGTGGCCCCGCCCTTCACTACGACGAGCGGCTTGCGGCGGGCCACGCTGGCGAACCGGTCGAGCAGCGCCCGGCCGTCGACGATGCCCTCCACATAGGCCAGCGACACCGCCGTCGCCGGGTCGTCGGCGTACCAGTCGAGGTAGTCGGCCGGGGTGACGGCAGCGGCGTTGCCCGCCGACACTGCCCGGCTGTTGCCCACCCCGGTCTGGCGCGAGTAGTTCAGTAAGCTGCTGACGAAGTTGCCGCTCTGGCTGGCAACGGCGAGGCGGCCCGCCGGCGGGTACGGCGCCACGATCTGAGCGCACAGCGACGCCGGCGTGCTGACCACGCCCTGACCGTTGGGCCCGGCCAGGAGGATGCCCAGCGAATCGGCCAGGGCCACCAGCTCGGCCTCGGCCCGACGCCCCTCGTCGCCCGCCTCGCCGTAGCCGGCACTGGTGAGGA
>JBEICS010000152.1:0-5770 GCA_040383925.1 Acidimicrobiaceae bacterium
CGATGCACCGGCGAACCGGTTGCGGCCCTCGTGTTTGGCCTGGTACAGCGCCGTGTCGGCAGCCTTCACGAGCCCTTCGTTGCTGGCCCTCGGGAAGTCGGCCGACGCAGCGATACCGGCCGAGACGGTCTGGTACACCTCGTCGGGGAAGGCGGGCGCACACACTTCCGAGCATGCCTCGATGATGGCCGACACCAGCGTGGCGGCCTCGCGCTCGGTGCGCCCGGGCAGCACGAGCACGAACTCCTCACCGCCCCAACGGGCAGCGGTGTCGCCGGGCCGCACACAGCGCTGCAACAGATGGGCGAAGGTGATGAGCACCGCATCGCCCACCAGGTGTCCGTAGCGGTCGTTCACCTGTTTGAAGTGGTCGAGGTCGAAGATCACCACCGCGAACGACGGCGAACCCCGGTCGAGGCCGTGGCGGGCAGCCACGAGATCGCGGCTCACCCGGCGCCGGTTCCACAACCCGGTCAACTGGTCGGTCTCGGCTTCGATGGTGAGCCGGACGCTCTGCTCGATCCGCGACAAACTGGCGGCCAGTGCGGCCACGACCTGGTCGAGTTGGCCGTGCTGCGTACTCCAGGGCTCGACCGAGTAGTGCACGGTGAGGGTGATGTCGACCCGGTTGTCGATGCGGAACTCGCGCTCGGCGGTGGCCGCATCGGGCTCGCCGGCGCTCGAGGTGACCTTGCCGCCGAGACGGTCGACGAAGGCGCTGATCGTCGCGCCACTCACGGTGGGCAGCGACACCAGGGTGCGCGTGATCGCGTCGAGTTCGTCGGGGCCCCATCGCTCGTCGAGGGCGTCGATCAGATCGATCACCCGCTGCACCGCCTGCCGCCGGATCTCGTTCTCGCGTTCGGTGATCTTGCCAAGACCCGCTGCCACCTGATCGGCCGCCACCTGCAAGAAGTCGGCGGCGATGAGTGGTGCCGGCACGTCCTCGGCGATGAGGGTGCCGCTGGTGACGCCGTCGACCCGCAAGATGCCGATCGTGCTGTGGCCCGGCTCCATGCCGGCCGGCAGTGCTCGTTTGGGCAGGGCGCCCGACGCCGCCACCACCGTGGAGAAACCGCGAAGATCCATCTGCACACGGCAGCGGTCGATCGGCGCGTACTGGGTGATCACATCGACCACGGCCTGCGCGTACTGCTCGAGGTCGAAATCGTTCACGATCAGGTTCGACAACTCCAGCATCGTGGAGGTGGTGAGAAAGCCAACGAGGAACTCGTTGTCCTGGCCCGCGCGGATCTGCTCGACCGCGTCGCGATGCATCTGGTTCAGTTTGTCGATGACGCTCATCGCACCAACTCCAAGACGCTGGTGATCGTGACCAATTCCTCTTCGATCTCCTCGATGATGGTGGCCGGCCGGATGTCGAGGCGCAGCATGTGCATGGCCTCGATCATCGACACCGCCGGTTCGGGGCCGTTGGCATCCAGTTCGGCAGTGAAGGCATGACCGGCAATCACCAGCTTGGCCAGCGGCGACACCGACGAGTCGACGATCGAGTGGTGGTGCTCGACGGCCTGCACGATGCGCTCGGGCAGGTTCCAACGCGTCAGCAGACCCGCGCCCACGCGGGCATGGCTACGGTCGCGGCCCTCGAGTTCCACATGATTCGATGCCGCCATCAGCCAGCCGATGTCGTGCAGCAGGCCCACGGTGTTGGCTTCATCAGGCGATACGCCGGTGCGCCGGCCCAGCACGGTGCACGTCGCGCCGAGCGCAATCGAATGCGACCACAGCCACTCGGGGTACTCCATCGGCTTGCGCTCGAACACCCGGTCGGCCACGCGACCTGCCACCACGGCGTTCACCAGGTTCTGACCCAGCATCACCGTGGCCTGACGCAGGCCGCCGATCTGGCGGGCGAAGCCGAGGTGTACCGAGTTCGCGGCGCGCATCACCGCGGCAGCCAGTGCCGGGTCGGTCTGCACCAGACGAAGGAGGTGCGCCTGCTGCTGGGGGGTGCCCTGCAGCAGTTCGAGCACCGTCACCGTCGTCTTCGGATGCACGGCAAGGCGGTCGCGCAAGACCTTCTTGGTTCCTCGGAAATCGCGCTTCACCTCGGGAACTGTCCGGACCGTCAGGCCAGTGTCACGGTGAGTGCGCGGATTTTCTCGGTTTCCTCGCCGCCTGTCAGGCGACGGCGAAGTTGTCGGGCCCCAGCACCTCGGCGCTCCGATGGATCTGTGCCAGGCGACGGTTCGCCGTCTCGCGGGCGACGCCGATATGGCGTGCCGCCTGCGTAACGGTGAGGCCGAGGCCATCCACCAGATGCACCAGCGCTCGGTCGCGCTGCGACAACCGCAACTGCACCGCCACCTGCTCGACTCGCTGGCAGGCGCCGAGGCGATCGATCACACTGTCGCCGACCGGATCGAAACCGTCACGCAGCGTGACTGCCGTGACCTCGTTGTACCCGCCGGCCTCGGCCCGCTCGACCAAGCCGTCGAGCGACACCCCCTGCCGACCCGAGCGCAACCCGCCCCGGCCATCGTCGACCAGCCGGGCACCCTGACACTGCTGCGACCGCTGGGCCCGGTTGTGGTCTTCGCCCACACTGCGCACCAGCACCTTGGCCAACACCGCCCGTGTCGGGTAGGCGGCCCGGTAATGCTCGAGCCGGCACCAGACCTTCACCAGCACCGCCTGCACCACATCGTCGTGGTCGGCCCGGGGGATGACCCGGCTGGCACGAACCACGCGGCGCACGTCGAGTTCGAACTCGGTGAGGAAGAGGTGCGTCGGATCGTTGGCTCGAGCACGACGCGGGCGGGTGGGAATGGCAGCTGGCTGAACGGCGATGTCGAAACCTCCACAGGCGGTGAACAGGACGGGGGCGGCCGGGGTGGCCACCCGCACCGAGCACGATGCCAGAGGGGTGTGACAGGGATTCCGGGTTCAGCCCGGCGGAGCGGTCAGAACATCTCCTTGAATGGATCGCACTGCCGCGGATCGAGGGTGTTGTACCCACGGGTGAACCAGTCCTGGCGCTGCTGCGCCGTGCCGTGCGTGTACGTCTCGGGATCGGTACGGCCCTGGGCGGCGATCTGGATGCGGTCGTCGCCCACACCGGCGGCAGCGTTCAGGGCCTCCTCGATCTCCTCGCTCGAATCGAGCAGACCGCGACGGGCGACATCGCCCACCCACACGCCCGCATAGCAGTCGGCCTGTAGCTCGAGCGCCACCGAGTACTGATTGGCCAGGTTCGGGTTGCTCTTCTGCAGCCGCCGTACCTGGTCGCTGGTGCCCAGCACGTTCTGGATGTGGTGCCCGTACTCGTGCGCCACGATGTACTGCTGCGCCAGGTCGGTCGACTTGCCGATGTACTGCTTCTCGAGCGCCACCAGGAAGTCGAGGTCGAAGTACACCAGTCGATCGGCAGGGCAGTAGAACGGCCCCACCTGCGACGTGGCCGCACCACAGCCCGTGTTCGTACGACCCGAGTAGAAGACGGTCTTGGTGTTCTGGTACGCCGTGCCGAAGAACTTCGGCAGCGCCGCACCCCAGTACTGCTGCACGTCGATGGTGGAACCGCACAGCGTCTGTTCGAGGTCGGTGGTGCATGCCTCGGCGGCCGCACCGCCCCCCAGGCCGTTCGCCGCGTTCGTCGTACCGCTACTGGTGCTGCCGTCGCCACCGAGGGCGCCCGACAGGAACAGCACCGCGAGCGTGACGATGAGCCCGAGCACACCGCCGCCCGCCTTCATGCCGGCAGGCATGCCACCGAGGCCGCCCATCCCGGGGAACCCGGCTCCGCCACCGCCACCACCGCCTCGACCGCGGCGGTCGTCGATCATCGAGCTGTCCTTCGACCGGATCTTCGTCATCGTTGCCCTACTGCGTCGAGCCTCGGCGCGGCGTGCCCCTCGGCGGCGTACCGCGGCAGGCTACCGCAGCACCTCCTCGCCGCGAATCGTGTCAGGCTGAGGCCGTGGACCTGCCCCTCGACCTGCACTCGACCGCCTTCCTCGAGGACCCGGCGCCCACACTGCGCTGGCTGCGCACCCACGACCCGGTGCACCACTCACCGCACGGCTACTGGTTGCTCACCCGCTACGACGACGTCGCCGCCGCATTCCGCGACCCACGGCTGTCGAGCGAGTGGACGAAGAAGCGCAGCGAACCGGGGCCAGCAGCGACCGACCCCTTCGCGCGGGCGCAACAGGTGGTGCTGCACTCGTTCAACATGAAGGACCCTCCCCACCACACCCGCATCCGCGCCCTCGTGCAGCAGGCGTTCAGCCGCGCCGCCGTCGACCAGCAGCGCGACCGGGTGCTCGACCTCGTCGACCGCTGCATCGATGCCGGGCTGGCGACGGGCTCGCTCGATCTCGTCACCGAACTGGCCTTCCCGCTCACCATCACCATCGCCTCGGAGATGATCGGCATCCCAGCCGATGCCCAGCAGCAGTTCCGGGCCTCGTTCGAAGACACCGAGCGGCTCGGCGACCCCACCGCCAGCGCCGAGCAGCGCCAGGCCGGCCGCGACGCGCTGGTGTGGCAGGTGCAGTTCATCGCCGACGTCGTCGCCAGCCGACGCCACACGCCCGAGTCCGATCTGGTGAGTGCGCTCGTCCAGGCCGAGGAGCACGGTGCCGTTCTCACCGAGGCCGAGATCGTGGCCGCACTGCTCACCCTGTACAACGCGGCCGGCACCACCACCGAGCGGATGATCTCGAGCGGCATGCTGCTGTTGCTGCAGCACCCCGACCAGCTCACGGTGCTGCGCCGGCAGCCCGACCTGCTGTCGGGCGCTGTCACCGAGATCCTCCGGTTCCACCATCCGAATCAGCAGACCACCACACCGCGGCTCGCGCTCGACGACGTCGAGATCCGCGGCCAGGTCATCCCCCGCGGTTCCACCGTGCGCCTCGGCACCGGTGCCGCCAACCGCGACCCCGAACGCTGGGCCGACCCCGACCGCTTCGACATCACCCGTCCCGAACTGGTGTCGCTCTCGTTCGGCCAGGGCATCCACTACTGCATCGGGGCGCCACTCGCCCGACTGCAGACCCAGATCGCCGTGCAACGCCTGCTCGAACGCTGCCCCGACCTTGCGCTGGCCGAGGGCGACGTGCGCCACGACCCGCGCCGCATGGACCGCTACGAGCGCGTCCTCGTGCGCTGCTGAGTTCGGGCCCGGCCGCTAGGCCGCTGTCAGCGCAGCAGCGAGGCGAGCGCGGCGAGCGCAACCACCAGGCCGATGGCCGCCATCACGATGCTCCGTCCCCGGGGTGCCCGTTCGAGGTCGCCCTCGTCGCGGGGCTGTGCGGGGGGTCGCACCAACGCCATCAGATTGCCGGCGAACAGCGCACCGCCCAAGGCCAGCAGTAGCCACACGATGAGGTTCTCGCCCAGGAATGCCGTCTCGGCCATCACGTGCACAGTCTGCCCGCGCCGTGGGGCTATCGAGATGGCTCTGGTGCAGGCGGTCCGGAAGTTTCTTCGTCGACGGGGTTGCCATACGAACTGGTGTTCGTGTAGGGTGCTCGGTGTTCCGATCTTCCCCTCGGAACCAGATCGAACCCGGTTCGGGGTCCCGCCAAGTCGGTTGCTGGTCGCTCGCTGTGGTGCGGGTGTGTGGGGAGGTGCGTGTGAACACGGTTGCGTTGTCAGTATCTGCTGGGGGTGTGACACGCGGGGCTTCGCCGGTGGTCGACCGGTTCGCGCGGGTCGCCTCGGTTGATGTGGGGTTGCTCGACGAGGTCGCGGTCGCTGCGCTGTTGGGTGATGTGGCCGGGCTGGTGCGGTTTCTGCA
>JBEICS010000153.1:0-5739 GCA_040383925.1 Acidimicrobiaceae bacterium
CCCCCGGCGGGGGACGGGCGGAGGGGCACTTCGCGCGTGGTTGGGCGCGCGGCGGTGTGGGCGCCCCACCCGGCCCCCCGACACGAACTCGCTGATCAGATGTTCTGGACCTTGTCCTTGTACTCCATGAACATGTACGGGTTGGCGGCCACGACTTCCTCGACGTTGTCGGCGGTGACGAGCGTCTGCTCGATGACCGTGCGGAACTCGTTGGGCTTGCCGGCCAGAGCGTTCAGCACCGCCTGGGCGGCGATGATGCCGGTCTGAGCCGAGCTGTAGTAGCGGGTGGCCGACAGGTACGGCGTACCGAACCAGCTGACCATCTCCTCGTCGGCGTCGGACGTGATGTGCAGGATGTTGTCCTTGCCCTCGTCCTTGAGCCACTGGCAGATGCCGTTGCTCATGGCTGCGGCGTAGTCGACGACAGCCACCAGATCGGGGTTGGCCTGGAAGGCGGTCTGCACGACCTCGACGGCCTTGACGCGATCGAAGAAGCCCTGTTCGCGGACCACGATCTCGATCTTCGAGCCTGCGAGCACCTCGTCGAGGCCCTCGTCGATGCGCTCCGAGAAGCCCTGGCCGATGACGCCCTGGACCACGCAGATCTTGCCGCCGTCGGGCAGCTGCTCGAGCAGGTAGCGGCCGATGATGCGGCCACCCTCGACCGAGTCGAGTTCGGCGACACCGTTGAAGTACTGATCGGCGTCGCTCGGCCCCGGCCAGATGCAGTTGCCGACCGGCACACCCTTCTCGAACGCTGCCTTCGCGCCGGCACCGGCCGACTCAGCCGTGTTCGGCTGGATGACGATGCCGACCGCACCTTGGGCGAGGAAGTTCTCGATGTTCGCAAGTTCGGTGGCGGCGTCGTAGTTGGCCTGAACCACCGACAGTTCGAACTCGGTGCCCTCGAGCGCCTTGTACACACCGGTTGCCACGCCGCGGGTGTAGTCGTTGAGGCCGTTGAGCGTGAGGCCGATCAGGCCGCTCGTCGGGCCCGCCGTGGCCGCGGTGGTCTCGGTCGCGGCTGCGGTGGTCTCGGCCGCCGCAGCAGTCGAGTCCGTAGCAGCTGCAGTGGTGTCGGCAGCTTCCTCGTCGTCGCCGCAGGCGGCGATCAAACCGCCGCCGATCGCTACGCCTCCGAGCACCGTCACACCCTGAAGGAAGCGGCGGCGGCTGAATGGGTTTTCAGGGATGTTCACATGGTCTCCTGTTGTTGGTGCTTGTCTTGGCTCTCCTCATGCTGCGTCGGCTGTTTGGCCGCCCCCCGCATGCTGAAGATCTGGGACAGGGCGCTGCGTTGGCCCTTGTTCTCGCGGCGAAGATCGCTGACGGCGGTGATGAGCACTGCTGCGATCAACACGCCGCCGAAGACGAAGTCGCTCCACGAATCGTTCACGTCGAGGAAGGTGAGCGCCGCCTGGACGACGCCGAGGACGAAGACGCCCAGCACGCTCCCGAAGGGTGTACCCCGCCCACCGGAGAGCGATGCGCCTCCGAGGACGACAGCAGCGATCGCCTTCAACTCGTAACCGGTGCCCGACCGCGGATCGCCCGAGCCGATTCGGGCCATCAAGATGAGGCCGGCCACCGCAACCAGTGTGCTGCTGAGCACGTACACGAGAATCTTGGTCCGCTTCGTGGGAAGACCGGCGAGGTACGACGCCTCTTCCGAGGAACCAACCGCGTAGACATGCCGCCCGAATCGGGTGTAGCGCATCACGACCACGGCGACCACCAAGACGACCAGGAGAATGAAGATCGGGGTGCGCAGGCCGAGCACATCGCCAGTGCGCAACCACTCGAACGAATCGCGAACGGGTACCGGTGAGTTCTTGGCCCGCACCAACGCAAGGGACGAAAAAACGCTCAACCCACCGAGCGTGAGGATGAACGGTGGGATGCGCAGTGCTGTGATGACAGTGCCCCAGATGAGGCCGACCACTGCTCCGACGAGCAGCACCACCACGACCGACAGGAACTCTGATCGCCCGCCGACCACCTGCGTGGCTGCCAACACGGCGCTGAAGGCCGCAAATGATCCGACCGAGAGGTCGAGTTGGCCGGCGGCGATGAGGAATGTCTGGCCGATGGCGATGATGCCCAACACCGAGATCTGCAGGAGGATGTTCTCGAGGTTCGCCCAGGCGACGAAGTTGTCTTCCTTGTACTCGGTGTAGAACGACAGCAGTACCACCGCGGCAACCAGTGGCACGAACACGCGCACCGTCTCGCCGTGGAACAGACGCCTCAGCCTGGCCATCACGCGCTCATCTCCATCTCGATCAATCGTTGCTCAGTTGCCTCGACGCCGGCGACCTCGCCGACGAGGCGCCCATCGCGCATCACGTACACACGATCGGCGACGAGGCCGACCTCTTGGAAGTCGGTGGAACACACGACGATTGCTGCTCCCTCCGCTGCAAGGCGACGCAACGTTGCGTAGATCTCCATCTTCGACGGGATGTCGATACCGGCAGTGGGCTCGTCGAACACGAGGACGGGCGTGCCGACCTCCATCCACCGGCCGAGGATCACCTTCTGTTGATTGCCGCCCGACAGGGTGCGCACCGGCCGGTCGACCGAGTCGGACTTCACGTTGGCAGCCTTCATCAGCATCGTGGCCAGATTCCGCTGTCGGCGCGGGCGGACGATCGGCGAACCCTGCACCGCAAGTCGCCCGAGCAGCAGGTTGTCAGCGACTGTCTTGTCGAGCAGCAGGCCGCGACGCTTGCGGTCCGAAGGCAGGAAGGCGATGTCGCCGGCAACTCGAGCGCGCGAGGTCACCCGCTTGCCGCTGCCCAGACGTACTGACCCTCGCAACGGACGAAGCGCGCCGACGAAGACCGAGGCGAGCTCGGTGGTACCGGAACCGGCACCACCGGTGAATCCGACGACCTCACCCGGAAAGATCTCGCAACTCACCCCAGCAAGCCGATCCCCGAGGTGCACGTCATCGAGCACGATGGCGGGCGTGTCGGACGTTCGAGCGGCACCCGTGCGGTCGACATCGTGGCCGATCTGGCCGAACATGTGCTCGACGAGCTGATCGGAAGTGAGGCCCGCAACAGGACCATTGAAGACACGCTGCCCATCGCGCAGGACTGTCACCGTGTCGGCGATCCGGAAGATCTCGTCGAGATGATGCGAGATGTAGAGCACGGCCACCCCACGCGACCGCAACGCCTCGACCACTGCGAACAAGCGGTCGACCTCGAGCCTGCTGAGGGAGGCGGTGGGCTCGTCCATGATGATGACCCGCGCGCCGTAATCGACAGCGCGGGCAATCTCGATCAACTGCCATTGAGCGACCGACAGACCCCGAACACTCGACCGAGGGTCGAGGTCGAGGCCCAGCGCTGCGAGGCGCTCGCTGGCCTCAGCCATCGTCCTGCGCCACGACACCAGGGTCGTCCCCGGCAATCGGTCGAGCAGCACGTTCTCCCCCACCGAGAGGTCGCGGGCGATCTGGCGCTCCTGGTAGATCACCCGAACGCCGAGCGCCTGAAAGGCGCGCCGACTCGCATGACCGACGTCGGAACCCCCGACACGGATCTCGCCTTCATCGGTTTGCAGCGCTCCGCTGGCGATCTTGATGAGGGTCGACTTACCCGCCCCGTTCTCTCCGACCAGCGCGTGCACCTCTCCGGGCATGAGCGTGAGCGACACACCCTTCAGCGCTTGCGCGCCGGGGAACGACTTGTGGATGTCGACGAGATCGAGAGCAGGTGTCTCCATGTTCATGTACCTGACGGACCATACGGGAAGCAGGGCATCACTACCATGAACGACGCGTTACAGGAGTTCGACGAGCCTGTCTCCGCTGCTCGACCATGGCGACCGGTCACGACTTGGCCCGCACGTGCTCGGCGACTGCCGGCATCACCTTCTCGCCATAGGCGGCGAGGGTGTGGTCCTTGTCGTCGTGCTGGAGGTAGATCGAGAACTGGTCGACGCCCAGGTCCTTCAGCTGACGCATCCGCTCGATGTGCACCTCGGGCGGGCCGACGATGCAGAACCGGTCGACGATCTCGTCGGGCACGAACGTGGTGTGGCTGTTGCCCGCTTGGCCGTGCTCGTTGTAGTCGTAACCCTGGCGGCCCTTGATGTACTCGGTGAGCGCTGCGGGCACGAGCGACGTGTCGCTGCCGTAGCGGGCGACGATGTCGGCCACGTGGTTGCCCACCATGCCGCCGAACCACCGGCACTGCTCGCGGCCGTGGGCCAGCCCGGCCTCGGTGCCATCGGTGACGTAGGCCGGCGCGGCGATGCAGATGGTGACGTCGTCGGGGTTGCGCCCCGCAGCCGCAGCAGCGTCGCGCACCGCCTTGATGGTCCACTCGGCGATCGACAGATCGGCCAACTGCAGGATGAACCCGTCGCCCACCTCACCCGTGAGCGCCAGTGCCTTGGGCCCGTAGGCGGCCACCCACACCTCGAGTTCGCTCTTGGTGCTCCACGGGAAGCGGATGTCGGACCCCTTGTACTCCACACTGCGGCCGTTGGCCAGCTCGCGGATGACGTGGATGCTCTCGCGCATCGTGGCCAGCGTGACGGGCGCACCGTTGGTGAGCCGCACCGCCGAGTCGCCACGGCCCATGCCGCACACGGTGCGGTTGCCGAACATCTCGTTCAGCGTGGCGTACACGCTGGCGGTGACGGTCCAGTCGCGGGTGGCCGGGTTGGTGACCATCGGGCCGACGATGACGTTGCGGGTCTCGGCCAGGATCTGGCTGTAGATGACGTACGGCTCCTGCCACAGGATGTGGCTGTCGAAGGTCCACACATAGGTGAACCCGTACGTCTCGGCCCGCTTGGCCAGGTCGACCACGCGGGCCGACGGCGGCGTGGTCTGCAGAACGACTCCGAACTCCATCGCCGTCAGCGGTTCTGGGGGAAGCCGAGGTCGACGGTGGACGTGCGTGGGTCGGGCCAACGCGAGGTGACCACCTTCGAGCGGGTGAAGAAGTTGACACCCTCGGGGCCGTACATGTGCTGGTCGCCGAACAGGCTGGCCTTCCAGCCACCGAAGCTGTAGTAGCTGACCGGCACCGGGATGGGCACGTTGATGCCCACCATGCCCACCTGCACGTCGAACTCGAACTGGCGGGCCACACCACCGTCGCGGGTGAAGATGGCGGTGCCGTTGCCGAACTGGTTGGCGTTGATGAGTTCGAGGCCCTCCTCGTAGCCCGACACGCGGGTGACACCGAGCACCGGCCCGAAGATCTCGTCGTCGTAGCAGCGCATGCCCGGGGTGACCTTGTCGATGAGGCTCGGCTTCAGGAAGAAGCCGGCCTCGGGGGCACCGTCGCGGCCGTCGACCACCACGGTGGCACCTTCCTCGGCTGCGCCGGCCACGTAGCCGGCCACCTTGTCGCGGTGCTCGCGGGTGATGAGCGGGCCCATCTCGTTGCCGGCCTCGCTGGCGGGGCCCACCTTGATGTCGGGGATGCGGGCCTGGATGCGCTCGATCAGCGCGTCGGCCACCGAGTCGGCCGCCAGCACGACGCTGATGGCCATGCACCGCTCGCCGGCCGAACCGTAGGCGGCGCTGACAGCAGCATCGGCAGCCATGTCGAGGTCGGCGTCGGGCAGCACCAGCATGTGGTTCTTCGCGCCGCCGAGCGCCTGCACCCGCTTGCCGTTCTTGGTGCCCGTCTCGTAGATGTACTTGGCGATCGGGGTGGAGCCGACGAAGCTGATGGCCGAGATGTCGGGGTGCACCAGCAGGCGGTCGAC
>JBEICS010000154.1:0-5721 GCA_040383925.1 Acidimicrobiaceae bacterium
GGGTCGTACAACTTCTCGCCCACCTTGTAGCGCCGCTCGAGCTCGTCGATGGGGACACCGAGCGGACCCGACAGGCGATCGAACAACGCCGCCCGGGTCTTGGGGCGGTTGCGGATGACGTCCCAGTCGATGGTGACCACCAGCACCCGCTGGTTGTCGGCGAGCACTCGCCCGTCGGCATCGAAGATTCGGCCGCGCTCGGGAGCGATGAACACCTCGCGTGTCTTGGCCGAGTCGACCTTGGCCTGGTACGTGTCGGCCTGCACGGTCTGCAGGAACCACAGCCGGGTGCTGATGGCGCCCACAAGCAGCACCGCCACGAGGGCCAGCACGCCGAGACGGCTGCTTCGACGGTCACCGGCCATGTCGACAGTCTTGCCGATCGAGGCCTCGAAGTGGGCGCGCGGGCCTCACTCGCTCATCACCTTCCACTTCGGCGTCTTCACCCGCATGCACCATCGTCCGATCGGCACCAGCAATGGGCTGATCACCAACGCGAAGGTGGCCGCTACCGGCAGGATGACGAACAGGCGATCGTTGAACCAGCCCTCCTGGCCGATGATCAGCCGGGCTATCGGCTGGACGAACTCGCCCACGGCCGTTCCGATCGCGGCGAAGATGGCGGCCAGCCACCACTGCGGGGTGGGGGTGATGGTGAGCACGTAGCCGGCGATGAACCCGGCCAGGCCGAATACCAGACCGGTGAGGCCCAGTGGCGAGCCGGTGGCCAGGTCGTACATCAGGCCGAACGTGAACCCGGCCAGGGCGCCACGTTCGGAGCCGGCACCAGCACCCGCCGATGCCGACAGCGCCAGCACGAGCGGCAGCACCACACCGAAGGGTGTGACCTCGGTGAGCACCGTGCGCTGGATGGCCAGCACCACCAGGCCGACAGGGAAGAGCCGGACGAGCGGCCCGGTGAGAAACGACCGCACGCGCGCTCAGTTCCCGCTGGTGTTGGGCACGTAGAGCAGCACGCGCAGGAAGTTCAGCTTCGACAGGTCGCCGGCCGAGATCTCGACCTCGATGATCGGCACCCGCGAACCGCTCTGCTGGGTGACGGCCGACACGGTGCCGATGGGAATGCCGGGCGGGGCGTTCGAGCGGAGGCCGCCGGCGGTCTCGACCGTCGAACCAACGGCGATGCGTCCCGTCGTGGCGGAGTCGTCGATGAACCGCAGCACCATCGGGCGCTTGGCGCCCTGACCGAAGACCAGGCCGGTCTCGCGCAGCACCTCGATGGGCTCGAGCGTGGTGGCGGTGACCGAGGCGGGCAGGGTGGAGGTGGTGCTCACCTCCACCGGGGCCATTGGGTCGCGCGGCGATGGCGCCGTGGTGCTGGTGGTGGCCGACGGCGGCAGCGTGGTGGTGGTGGTCGATGTGGTGACCGCCTGCTCGGTGGGCCGCAACGGCACTGTGGTGCTGGGGACGGTGACCGGACCGAGCGGGGTGAGCACCTTCGCGCCGATGCTGAACCCGGGGTCGACGACGAGCAGCACGATGGCCGAGTTGGGGAACACCTGGGTGACCTTGCCCACCAGGCCCGCACCGCTCACCACCGGCATACCGACGGCGATCCCGTCGATGCTGCCCTTGTTGATCTCGATCGTGTTCTGGAAGTTGCCCGGCGCGTCGCCCTGCACCTGCACGGTGACGCTCGGGAAACTGCTCGAGCCCATGAGCCGGTTCAGGACCAGGAGTTCCTGGTATTCGAGGATGGCCGCACGCGCCTCGATGATGGCGCCACGCTGGTTGTCGATCTCGGCGCGCAGTGCTTCGTTCTCGCGTTGCACATCGCGGTAGTCGGCGATGCCGTGCCACGCAGTGAGGACGGGCCGGGTGACCGTGCGGGCTGCCGTGTCGAACGGTTCGATCAGCAGCGAGAACAGGCTGCGCGTGCGGTCGATCATGGCGCTGCCGCGGACGTCGAGGGTGATGAGCAAGATGGAGGTGAGCACGAGCAGGACGATCGCCCGACGCCGGCCCATCGAGTAGACGGCCACTCGTTACCGCCGACTACTCGTCGCCACCGAGCGACATCAGCCCCCGCATTGCATCGATGTTCTCGAGCGCCCGACCCGACCCGATGACCACGCTGTACAGCGGCTCGTGGGCGATGTTGATGGCCATTCCCGTCTCGTGGGCGAGCCGCACGTCGAGACCGGCCAGCAGCGCACCGCCGCCGGTGAGCATGATGCCGCGCTCCATGATGTCGGCGGCCAGCTCGGGCGGGGTCTTGTCGAGCGTGGTCTTCACCGCGTCGACGATGGCCGACACCGGCTCGGCGAGCGCTTCACGGATCTGCTCGGTGGTGACGGCCACCGTGCGCGGCAGGCCGCTGATCATGTCGCGGCCACGGATGTCGGCGGTGAGCTCGTTGTCGAGCGGCCAGGCCGACCCCATGTGGACCTTGATCTCCTCGGCCGTTCGATCGCCGATGGCCAGCGAGAACTCCTTCTTCAGGTACTGCAGCACCGCATCGTCGAGTTCGTCGCCGGCGACGCGCACCGACTGCGCGGTGACGATGCCGCCCAGCGAGATGACGGCCACCTCGGTGGTGCCACCACCGATGTCGACCACCATGTTGCCGCTGGGCTCGTGCACCGGCAGATCGGCGCCGATGGCGGCTGCCATCGGCTCTTCGATGATGTGCACGGGCTTGCGGGCTCCGGCGTACTCGGCAGCGTCCTGCACGGCGCGTTGTTCGACGCCGGTGATGCCCGACGGCACGCAGATGACCATACGCGGCTTGTTCCAGCGACTGGCATGCACCTTCTGGATGAAGAAGCGCAGCATCTTCTCGCACACCTCGAAGTCGGCGATGACGCCGTCTTTGAGGGGCCGGATGGTCTTGATGCGGCCGGGGGTGCGGCCCATCATGCGCTTGGCCTCGATGCCCACCGCCACGGGGCGGCCATCGGTGATGTCGATCGCCACGACCGAGGGCTCGTTCAGCACCACACCCTGCCCACGGGCATAGATGAGCGTGTTGGCCGTGCCGAGGTCGATGGCGAGGTCGCGACCGAGCGCCAGCGGATTGCTTCTCGCCATGTCGTCGACCTCCTCGCTCGAAACGTGACGGGTGAGTGTACCCCGGCCCTTGTTTGTTACAGGTTCGGGAAGAAGATGCCGAGTTCGCGCTCGGCCGAGGCCAGCGAGTCGCTGCCGTGGACCAGGTTCTCGGTGAACAAGATGCCGAGGTCGCCGCGGATGGTGCCCGGGGCTGCGTTGCGCGGGTTGGTGGCTCCCATCATCGTGCGCACCACTTCCCAGGTGTTCTCGGGGCCCTCGAGCGCCAGGGCAACCACCGGGCCACGGCTCATGAACTGCACCAGGTCGGCGTAGAAACCCTTGCCGACGTGCTCTTCGTAGTGACGGGCCAGCGTGTCGGCATCGAGCGAGCGCAGGTCCATGGCCACGATCTTCAGGTTCTTGGCTTCGAACCGGCCGAGGATCTCGCCGACGAGACCACGTTCGACGGCATCGGGCTTGAGCAGGACGAGTGTGCGATCAGACATGGCGCCAGAGGCTATCCAGCACCCGGCCGGTTACGGCAGGAGCATGCGCAGCGCCGGCCGGGCGGCGCCCACCACGTACAGGCTGCCCGTCACCAGCACAGCGTCGTCGCTGCCGGCCAGTCGCACAGCCCGTTCGCACGCCTGCTCGACCGAGGTGCACTCGATGACCTCGTCGCAGCCCATCGCCAGTGCGGCGGCGGTGAGATCGGCGGCCGGCACGCCACGCGGCGAGGGCGCCGTGCAGGTGAGCACGACGTCGAACTCGTCGGCCCGCAACGCCGACAGCATCTCGGCCGGTTCACGCCCGCGGAGGCAGCCCACCACCAGGTAGCGCATGCCTGCGGGGACGAAGTCGTCGAAGAACACCTGGGCCGCGGTGTCGGCGCCAGGCGGGTTGTGAGCGCCGTCGATGATGACGAGCGGCTGGTGGCCGAGCACCTCGAATCGACCGGGCATCACCACATCGGCAAAGCCCTCGCGCAACACCTCTTCGTCGATGGGCGAGGCGAAGAAGGTCTCCACCGCGGTGAGCGCCACTGCTGCGTTCGAGGCCTGATGGCTGCCGTGCAGCGGGACGAACACCTCGCTGTAGATGGTGGTGGGGGTGCGCAGGTCGACCATGCGACCCCCGAGCGCGAGTTGGTTCTCGAGCACGTCGAAGTCGTCGCCGCGCACGAAGCAGGAGGCGCCGCCCGCTTCGGTGAAGATCGACACCAGGTCGGGCTCTGTCTCGCCGATCACCACGGCGCTGGTGGGCTTGATGATGCCGGCCTTCTCGCGGGCGATGTGCGCCTTGGTGGGACCGGCGAACTCCATGTGGTCCATGCCGATGTTGGTGACGACGGCCACCTGGGCGGTGCACACGTTGGTGGCGTCCCACGTACCGAGCAGGCCCACCTCGACCACGGCCACGTCGACGGCGACGTCGGAGAACCACCGCAGCGCTGCAGCGGTGAGCGCCTCGAAGTACGACGGGCGCACCCCCGCCAGCAGTTCGATCTCGGCGATGGCGCCGATCTGCTCGCCGAACTCCTCATCGCTGATCGGCTCGCAGTTTCGGGCGATGCGCTCGTTGAGCCGCTCGAGGTGCGGGCTGGTGTAGGTGCCCACCGTGAGTCCGTGCGCCATCAGCAGACGGGTGATCATCTGCGTGGTGGAACCCTTGCCATTGGTGCCCGTCACGTGGATGACCGGATACGTGCGCTGCGGGTCGCCCATCGCGTGCATCAACCGGGTGACACGGTCGAGCGTGGGCGACTCGATCCGGCCCGTCGTGTCGTAGCTGGCGTGCTCGTCGAGGTACGCCAGCGCCTCGTCGTACTGCATCAGGACGCGGCGCGACGCTGACGGCGCTGTGGTTCGCGAGGCACCAGGGTGGGGTTCACCTTGGTGCGCACGGTGTCGCCGTCGATGATGACGCGCCCGACGTCGGTGCGGCCGGGCAGTTCGTACATCGTGTTGAGCAGCACCTCTTCGAGGATCGCCCGCAGCCCGCGCGCGCCGGTGGAGCGCAGCAGAGCCTGATCGGCGATGGCCTCGAGGGCATCGACCGTGAACTCGAGTTCGATGTCTTCGAACTCGAACACCTTCTGGTACTGCTTCACCAGCGAGTTCTTCGGCTCGACGAGGATCTTGATGAGCGCCTCGCGGTCGAGGCTGCGCACCGCGCCGATCATCGGCAGACGACCGATGAACTCGGGGATCATGCCGAACTTGAGCAGGTCTTCGGGCAGCACCTGGGCGAACAGTTCGCCAGGGTCCTTGTCGGCCTTCGAGCGTACGGTGCCATGGAAGCCGACGCCCTTGTGGCCGACTCGGCTCTCGATGATGGAGTCGAGGCCGGCGAACGCACCGCCGCAGATGAACAAGATGTTGGTGGTGTCGATCTGGATGAACTCTTGGTGCGGATGCTTGCGGCCACCTTGCGGCGGCACCGAGGCCTGGGTGCCCTCGAGGATCTTCAGCAACGCCTGCTGCACGCCCTCACCGCTGACGTCGCGGGTGATCGACGGGTTCTCGCTCTTGCGCGCCACCTTGTCGATCTCGTCGATGTAGATGATGCCGGTCTCGGCCTTCTTCACGTCGAAGTCGGCGGCCTGGATGAGCTTCAACAAGATGTTCTCGACGTCTTCGCCCACGTAGCCGGCCTCGGTGAGGGCGGTGGCGTCGGCCACGGCGAACGGCACGTTCAACATGCGCGCCA
>JBEICS010000155.1:0-5716 GCA_040383925.1 Acidimicrobiaceae bacterium
CCGAACGAGTGGGAGGTGCGGTCGCCCACGTGGGAGACCCGTCCCTCGCTGGCCATCGCCGCGATCGACCGCATGCGCCTGGCCCCCGACTCGGCCGACCCGGCGCTGCAGAACGCCGAACGGGCCCGCCAGCGCGAGGCCGCCTCGGCCGAACTGCTCGCCATCGTGGAGGGCGACCCGGCAGTGCACGGTCAGCTCGCCGCGGCGATCAGTTGCTCGAAGGCGTGGCTGCCCGGCCGCGAGCGCACCAAGACGAACAACATCCGCTGCATCCACGAGATGCGCATGCCGATGCGCGAACTCGGCCGCCGGATGGTCGAGCGCGGCGCGTTCGACGAGATCGAGGACTTCGGGTTCCTGAAGGCCGCGGAGATCGAAGCGTTCCTGGCCGACCCGCACTCGTTCACCGACACCGTGCGCGAACGTCGGGCCGAGTACCGCCGCCTGCAGGAGCTTGTGCCGCCGTTCATCTTCGTCGGCGAAGCTGCCGGCCCCGACACCTGGGCCCGCCGTGATGCAGCCGGTGAGGCTCCGCTCGCGGCCGGCGATGCGCTGGCCGGCATGCCCGGGTGCCCCGGTGTGATCGAGGGCATCGCCCGCGTGGTGCTCGACTCGCACGACCCCACCGCGCTCGAGCCCGGCGACATCCTGGTCGCGCCCATCACCGACCCGTCGTGGACGCCGCTGTTCGTGCCCGCCGGAGGTGTGGTGGTCGACGTGGGGGCCATGCTCAGTCACGCCATCATCGTCAGTCGCGAGTTGGGGATCCCGTGCGTGGTGTCGGCCACCGATGCCACCCGCCGCATCCCCGATGGGGCCCGTATCCGCGTCGACGGCAACACCGGTGTCGTCACAGTCCTGGAGGTCAACTGAACATGGTCGCCGACCGCTGGATCACCGATCTCGAACCGAGCCAGAAGTTCCCGGTGTACACCCGGGCCAACGCCGGCGAGGTGCTGCCCGATCCGGCCAGCCCGCTGGCCTGGACGCTGGTGTGGGAGCCAGGAGTGGTGGAGGGCTGGGCTGACGCCAACGTGTCGGCTGGAACGGTGGTGCGCACCGAGTTCACCAGCGTGCCGCCCGAGGTGGTGGGCCTGTTCGGTGGCTATCTCTACATCAACGGCTCGTTGGCACGACTGTTCGGTGTGCGCGGGCCTGGTCTCACCGCGGAGATGATCGACTTCGTCTACTTCGGCGAACACCCCGACGTGCCGAAGTACGTGCACGAGGACTGGCACGACGACCCGGCCGCCACCGAGAAGCTCGGTGCGTGGATGGGCGAAGTGCTCACCGCGGCCGACCTGCCCGGCCACCGCGACGACCAGGCGAGAGCCAACCAGACCCGCGCCGACCGCGGCGATCTCGGCGCCCTCACCGATGCCGAGTTGGTCGAGCGGGCCCGTTCGCTCATCCCGTTCGTTCGGCACCTGTTCTGGCGCCATCTCGACACGACGGCCGGCACCTCCGTCGGCCCGGGCGCGCTCGGGGCGATCGCCGAGGCGATGGGCGATCCGTCGATCGTGCTCACCCTCATCACCGGGATCGGCGATGTCGACTCGGCGCTGCCCAGCCTGGCGATGTGGGAGCTGTCGCGGCTACCGGCCGACTCGGCCGAGTTCCGGCAGGGGTTCGAGGCGTTCCTTGCCGAGTACGGCAGTCGCGGTCCGAACGAGTGGGACATCCGCAGTGAGGTGTGGGAGACCAAGCCGGCGCTCGCCCTGGCGCTGATCGAGGCGATGCGTCCGGCAGCCGACAGCGAGTCGCCCGCGGCACGCAACGCCAAGAACGTGGCCAAGCGCGAGGCGCTGGAAGCGCAGATCCGCGCTGCGCTGGCCGACCAACCCGAGGCGCTCGGCACGTTCGAACTGGCGCTGCGCAGCGCCCACCTCTACATGGCCGGTCGCGAACGGGCGAAGACCAACATCATCAAGGTCATCCACGAGATGCGCATGGCGATGCGCGAACTGGCCGTCCGCCACGACTACACGATGTCGGAGGTGTGCATGTTGCTGGCCGACGAACTCGACGCCTTCGTGGCCGCCCCCGACGAGTTCCGGGCGCGGCTCACCGCGCGTGAAGAGCAGTACCTCGAGCTGTTCCAGCTCGACCCGCCGTTCATCGTGAACGGTTCGGTGAAGCCGCTGTCGCAGTGGGCTCGCCGTGGCGGTCCGGAAGCCAGCAAGGCGGTCGTGGGCGATGTGCTGTCGGGTGTGCCGGGCAGCCCCGGGGTCGCCACCGGAAGGGCTCGGGTCATCCTCGACCCGGCCGACCCGTTGGCGCTCGAGCCCGGCGACGTGCTCATCGCCCCCATCACCGACCCCGCCTGGACCCCGCTGTTCGTGCCGGCCGCGGCCGTCGTGGTGAACGTCGGGGCACAGGTCAGTCACGCTGTGATCGTCAGCCGCGAACTGGGCATTCCGTGCGTGGTCAGCGTGCTCGACGCCACCCAGCGCATCCCCGACGGTGCGCTCGTCACCGTCGATGGCACAACTGGTACGGTCACCCTCGTCGAGGGCTGACGCACCTGCCACGCTGCACCGCAGCACCGACACACCATCGATTCGTCTGGGGGACGAGATGAGCAATTGGATGACCGACACCCCGGTGAGCCTGCGCTTCCCGGTGTACACCCGTTCGAACGCCAGCGATGTGCTGCCCGATCCGGTGAGCCCGATGGGGGCCACCCTGTCGTGGCAGCCCGGCGTGATCGAGGGCTGGCGCGACGGCAACGTGCGCAACGGCGCGTTCGCCATGGACGAGCTGACGGCCGAGGGCATCAACCCGACCTGCGGGTTCATCAACGGCTTCTTCTATGTGAACGCCTCGGTGGTGCGCGTGTTCGGCGAGCGCAGCGGTGCCGGTGCTGCGGGTATCGATGCGGCGTTCTTCGGTAACCGTCCCGACACGCCGCCCTATGTGGCGCACCCCGACGACGCCAGCGCCGAGGCCGGTGCCCGACTCGGCGAACGGGTGGGCTGGGTGCTCACCGCCACCGAGTGGCCCGAACTCGACGAGAACAAGCGCCGCGCCGATGCTGCGCGCGCCTCGCGCCCCGACCTCGCCTCGCTGTCGGATGCCGCGCTGGTCGAGCGGGCTCGCAGCCTGGTGCCGCTGTTGCGTGAACTGTTCGACGACCATGTCATCTCGTCGTCGAACACGGCCATCGGCCCGGCCATCCTGGGCGGCATCGTGCCGCATCTGCTGCTACGTCTCATCAGCGGCGCGGGCGATGTCGACTCGGCGGCGCCGTCGTCGGCGATGTGGGCGCTGTCGCGGCTCGACCCGTCGTCGGCCGAGTTCGCCTCGGGCTTCGAGGCGCTCCTGCGCGAGTACGGCAGCCGCGGCCCGAACGAGTGGGACGCCTATAGCGAGGTGTGGGAGACCAAGCCGGCGTTGGCACTGACGCTCATCGACGCGATGCGTGCCGCCGGCCCCGACGCCGACCCGGCCAAGCGCTTCGCCGCAGTGGTGGCCGACCGCGAGGCCGCCACGGCCGAGGCCCTGGCCCTGGTGGCGGGCAACGACGAGGCCACGGGCATGGTGCACGCTGCCACGGCGTCGGCGCTGCGGTTCAACGCCTGGCGCGAGCGCACCAAGACCAACTGCATCAAGGTGATCCACGAGCAGCGCGTCGCCCTGTTCGAACTCGGTCGACGCCACCTTGCCGACCGACGCGACATCTGCATGCTCACCGATGCCGAACTCGACGCCTTCGTGGCCGATCCGGCGTCGATGGCCGCTGTCATCGCCGAGCGCCGTGTCGCCTGGCAGCACCTCTGGACGCTCGAGCCTCCCTACTTCGTGCAGACCGACAAGGGCGTGCCGTCGCTCGAGTCGCTGGCGGCGAAGTCGGCCGGATCGACGGGCCACGCCGCTGCGGGCGACGTGCTCGTGGGTGCGCCGGGGTGCGCGGGTGTGGTGCGTGGCCGGGCGCGGGTCGTCCTCGATCCGTCCGATCCCGCTGGCCTCGAGCCGGGCGACATCCTGGTGGCGCCCAACACCGACCCGTCGTGGACACCGTTGTTCGTGCCTGCCGGCGGTGTGGTGGTGAACGTGGGGGCGATGAACAGCCATGCGGTCATCGTCAGCCGCGAACTCGGCGTGCCGTGCGCGGTCAGCGTGGTCGACGCCACCAAGCGCATCGCCGACGGTGCAATGATCGAACTCGATGGTGGGGCAGGTACGGTCACCATCTTGTGACCGCATCCACCGCCACCCCGGCCGTTGGCGCTGGGTCGATGCCTGTCGAGATCTTCGGCCGGGTGTTGCCGTACAAGTACATCGTCGCCATGGTCTATGTCGTCGCCCTGTTCCTCGACATCCTCGACGTCACCATCGTCAACGTCGCGATCCCGGAACTCGGCCGAACGTTCGCCACCGAGAACGCCGAGTGGATCGTGCTCGGCTACACCCTCAGCCTGGCGGTGTGGATCCCGGTGTCGGGCTGGCTCGGCGACCGGTTCGGCACCAAGCGCGTGTTCATGTTCGCCTTCGGGGCGTTCGTCGCCGGGTCGCTCGCGTGCGCGCTCGCGCAGTCGATCGAGCAACTCATCGCCTTCAGGGTGCTGCAGGGCGTTGGCGGCGGCATGCTCACCCCGGTTGGCGTGACCATGCTGTTCCGGGCCTTCCCGCCGGCCGAGCGGGCCAAGGCGAGCACCTACATCATGATCCCCACGCTGCTCGCCCCGGCGCTCGGCCCCATCCTGGGCGGTCTGCTGGTCACCCACGCCAGTTGGCGCTGGATCTTCCTCATCAACGTGCCCATCGGCGTGTTCGGCCTGTGGTTCGGTATGCGCTACCTGCGCGAGCAGCGCGAACCCTCCACCGGTCGACTCGACCTGCCCGGGTTCCTCCTGTCGGGTGCGGCGCTGGCGCTGGTGGTGTACGCGCTCAGTGAAGGCCCACGCCAGGGCTGGTCGAGCACGCCGGTGCTCGTCACCCTGGTTCTCGGTCTGGTGTGCGGTGTGGCGATGGTGTGGGTCGAGACCCATGTCGACCAGCCGATGCTGGCCCTACGGTTGTTCGCCAACCGCATCTTCCGGCAGTGCAACGTGGTGAGCGCGTTGTCGACGATGAGCTTCCTCGGCCTGCTCTTCGTGATGCCGCTGTACCTGCAGTTGCTGCGGGGACAGAGCCCGCTCACCAGTGGCCTCACCACGTTCCCGCAGGCCTTCGGTGTGCTCATCTCGTCGCAGTTCGCGGGTCGGCTGTACGCCCGCATCGGGCCTCGGCGACTGATGACCGGTGGTCTGTTCACCGCGGGGTTGGTGATCTCGATGTTCATCAGCATCGACCAGGACACCAACCTGTGGTTGATCAGGGCGATGATGTTCGCCCGCGGCTTGTGCATGGGCTTCGCTTTCGTGCCGATGCAGGCCGCCAGTTACGCCACCATCGCGCCAGCCGACAACGGCCGCGCCTCGGCCATCTTCAGTACCCAGCGGCAGGTGGCCGTGTCGATCGGTGTGGCGGTGTTGGCCAGTGTGCTGGCGTCGTACATGTCGCTCAGCAGGCCACCCACCACGCCGCAGGAGATCGCCGATTCGCTCACCGGCTACCGGGTGGCCTTCGGGATGGCGACGATGTTCGCCCTCCTCGGAGCGCTGGCCGCCTGGTTCATCCGCGACAGCGACGCGGCGCCCACCATGGTGAGGAGCACCACATGACCAAGGATGCTGTTGCGACGGGGCCGCTCGCCGGGGTGCGGGTGGTGGAG
>JBEICS010000156.1:0-5705 GCA_040383925.1 Acidimicrobiaceae bacterium
CGAACAGGCGGTGAAGGTTGTCGACGGCGCCGGCGCCCTCCTGCAGGAGCGGCGCGGCCGCCAGCAGGTGGGCGTGGTCGGGTTCTGCATGGGTGGCGGTCTCACCCTGGTGCTTGCGGCTCACCGGCCCGACGCAGTGGTGGCGGCAGCGCCCTACTACGGCGTCATCCCGTGGGCGTCGGCCCAGCCCGACTGGGCGAAGGTGCAGGCGCGCATCGTCGGCGAGTACGCCGAGAACGACGGCTTCGCCGGCCCCGAGGCAGTGCGGTCGCTCGAAACGACGCTGCGCGACCTGGGCAAGGACGCCACGCTGCACATCCACCCCGGCTGCGAGCACGCGTTCTTCAACGACTCCCGCCCCGAGGTGTACGACGCGGCGGCCGCCGACCTCGCTTGGGGCCGCACGCTCGAACTGTTCCGCGACGCGCTGTAGGCGCAGCCCGTCTCAGGCAAGGGCGCGTAGCCCACGGGCCCGCCCCAGGGCCAGCAGCACACAGGCCAGGCCGAGCGCCCCGAACACGCTGAGGGCGTGCTGCGCGCCGATGACCGTGGCGAGCAGGCCTGCGAGCAACCCGCCGAGGGGCAGCAGTCCGGCCTGCACCAGTGAGTTCAGCGCCATCACTCGCCCCATCCGCTCAGGTGGGGTGAGCTCCTGGATGAGCGCCTGGTTGAGGTTCATGTAGAACCCGCCGGTCAGGCCCCACACCAGCAGCAGGATCTCGAGGGCGAGAAACGATGGGGCGAACCCTTGGAACACCTGGTTCGTCGTGCCCGCCACCATGAAGCACATGAACACCAGGCCGCGGCTGCGCAGTCGCGACCGGTAGCGCATCAGCCACAGCGAGGTGATGACCATGCCGAGGCCCATCAGGGCGAACAGGCGGGCTGCCTGCGACGCCTCGCGGCCGAACTCGTCGCGGGCGATCTGCGGCAGCAGGGTGAACGCGCCGCCGCCCATCAATCCGCCACCCACGCACAGCAGACCGAACAGGGCGCGCAGCACATCGTGCTGCCAGACGAACCGGATCCCCTCGGCGATCTCGGCGCGCAGTCGGCGGTGCTGGGTGACGGGCGGGTGCGGGGGCACGTCGATCCGTGCAGCCGACGCGAACCCGAGCGTGAAACACAGCGCCTGAACGGCGAAGGCCCACCCCACACCGTGCACTTCGATCACCCCGCCCACCAGCAGCGGCCCGGCGATCATCGCGATGTTGGAGCCGATGGTCATCAGCACCACCGCCTGCATCACCCGTTCGCGGCCCACCAGCACGGGCACGAGCGACGAGCGAACCGGCATCGCGAAGGCCGACACGGTGCCGAACGCAAGGGCCAGCAGCACGGCGAGGGAGAGGCTGATGACGTGCGTCCACACCAGCACGGCGCCGACGCACACGACGACGAGGCCGGCTGCCTGGGTGGTGAGCAGCATCCGCCGTCGGTCGAGCCGGTCGGACAGCGCGCCGGCCGTCAGCACGAGCGCGCACACAGGCGCCCCGAGCGAGAACACGATCAGGCCCGTGGCCCACGACGGCGACCCGAGGGTGTCCTCCACCAGCCAGATGAACGTGAACCGGTCGGCCGAGGCGATGAGCGCGAACGACACCGCCGTGATCCACAGGTACCAGAACCCCGTGCCGCGCAACGATGTCGACGGTGCTGGCGAACCAGGGGGTGCGGTGTCGACGACGCGTTCTGCCACGGGGTGAACCGTAGGTGAACGAGCGGTGAACGGACGATGCGGCCGGACGCGGCCGCCGGCATCAGTGCGCGAAGGCGAACGTCTCGCCGTCGGGCAGGCAGGGCTGGCCGAGCCCGTAGTCGACCTCGCCGCGCGTGACGTCCATGACGCACCAGAAGACGGTCGGGTAGCGGTCGTCGTGGCGGCAGATCGGGTGCTCGCCCGCGTGGTCGGCGAGCAGGCCGCGCAGGCTCGCGCGGTCGATGCGGCCTCGCGCTGCGCGTGCCAGCGCGGCAGCCCGGGTGTGCCGGGCGCGCGAGCCGTCGCACGACGCCGGGTCGGCCTCGTAGCCCGCCATCTCGGCCGCCACGTAGTGGTTCGCGTGCACGTTGAGACCGTCGTCATCCGCGGCGTCGGTGACGGCCGCGGCCGTGGCACTCGCCTCGACATTGAGAAGTGCACCGTCCCGGTGCGCCCCGACGGCGGTGTAGGCGGAAGCGCGGGCGGGGTGGACGGCGGCGTCGACCGCGCCGGCGAGCGTCGCCTGCGCGAGCAGGTGGCGGACGAGCAGCCAGCGCGGGACGCCGACGCGCTCGTCGTTCGGCTCGAGCGCGTTGCCGCCGAGCGCGACGCCGGCGTCGTTGATGCCGATCGAGATCAGCGGCCCGATCCCGATCGTGAAGAGGCGCGGCTCGCCGTCGACCTGCCGGTCGATCGCGACGAGGCGGTTGCGGAAGGACGGGCCGAGGTCGTTCGTGTGGCCGAGCAGGAGCGAGCCGTCCGCTGTAGCGACGGGCAGCGCCCCGATGTCGGTACAGCCGCGCAGGGTGGCGTCGGTGTCGAGCGCCGTCCAGGCCTCGTCGCAGGCGAGCAGGAAGAGGTCGTCGCGCGGCAGCCCGGCACCGTCGGCGGCGCCGTCGAGTTCGGCGACGACGGCCGGGATGACGTCCTCGGCGGCCGCCCGGTAGGGCAGGCTCGCGCGTACCGCGTCGCCCCAGCGCAGCCGGGGGCCGAGTTGTCCGGCGACGTCGTCGCGCCAGGCGTGGAGCGCCGACGCGGTCGCCCGCCCGATCGCGCGTCCGACGGCAGCGGGCGTGCCGCGGGCGACGACGAGCGGGATGCGCTCCATGGTGTGCTCGCCGCCTGAAGGGGTCAGCCGATTGCGGCGATGGCGTCGGCGACGGCCAGCGTGCGCTGGGCGTTGGCGACGTGCAGGTTCTCGATCATCCGGCCGTCGACGGTGATGACGCCGCGACCCTCGCGCACGGCCTCGTCGAACGCGGCGATCACCTTGCGGGCGTGCTCGACGTCGGCCTCACTGGGCGCCCACACGTCGTTGGCGATGTCGACCTGGCCGGGGTGGATGAGGGTCTTGCCGTCGAAGCCCATCTCGGCGCCCTGCACGCACTCGTCGCGGAAGCCATCGAGGTTCTTCACGTCGTTGTACACGCCGTCGAGGATGACCTTGCCGGCCTCGCGGGCCGCGGCGAGCGCGGTGGCGAGGTGCGGCACCAGGGGGTGACGACCGGGCACCAGCCCAGCGCGCAGTTCGCGGGCGAGGTCGTTGGTGCCCATCACCAGTACGGCCACGCGGGGGTGGGCGGCGATGTGGCGCACGTCGAAGATGGCCGTGGGCGTCTCGATCATCGGCCAGATGGCCATGCTGTCGGGGGCCCCGGCGGCGTTCAACAGTCGCGACACCTGCTCGACGTACTCGACCGATGCGACCTTCGGGATGACCACGGCGCTGGCGCCGCTGCGTGCTGCGGCGGCGATGTCGTCGGCGCCCCACGGGGTGTCGAGGCCGTTGCAGCGGATGGTGAGTTCCTTGCTGCCGTACTCGCCCGACGAGGCTGCGGCCACCGCCATGGGGCGGGCCGACTCCTTGGCGTCGGGCGCCACCGCGTCCTCGAGGTCGAAGATGATGGCGTCGGCGGGCAGGGTCTTGGCCTTGTCGAGGGCACGCTCGTTCGACGACGGCATGTACAACACCGAACGGCGGGGACGCAGATCGCTCATCTCAGGCCTCCTGGAAGCCGTAGGCGACGGCCAGCGACGGATCGCGCTCGGCCAGTTGACGGGCCAGTTCGACCACGACCTTGCACTGCTTCACCGAGGCGTCGTCCTCCATCTTGCCGTCGAGCATGATGGCGCCGGTGCCGTCGCCCATGGCGTCGATCACCCGCTGCGCCTGGCGCACATCTTCCGGCCGCGGGCTGAACACGCGCTTGGCGATGTCGACCTGCACGGGGTGCAGGCTCCAGGCGCCCACGCATCCCAGCAGGTAGGCGTTGCGGAACTGGTCTTCGCAGGCGACGGTGTCTTTGATGTCGCCGAACGGGCCGTAGAAGGGCAGCAGGCCGAAGGTGACGCACGCATCGACCATGCGGGCGATGGTGTAGTGCCACAGGTCTTGCTGGAACGTGGCGCGGGGCGCGTCGTACTGCGGGCCGTCGGCGCCGGCGGGCGGGTCGACGCGCACGACGTAGTCGGGGTGGCCGCCGCCCACGCGGGTGGTCTTCATCCGCCGGTTGGCAGCGAGATCGGCGGGGCCGAGCGACAGGCCCTGCATACGGGGCGACGCCGCACAGATGGCCTCGATGTTGGCCACGCCACGAGCGGTCTCGAGGATGGCGTGCACGAGCAGCGGCTTGGTGAGCCCGGCCTTGGCCTCGAGCTGGGCCAGCAGCCGGTCGACGTAGTGGATGTCCTCGGGGCCCTCCACCTTCGGCACCATGATGACGTCGAGCTTGTCTCCGATCTCGCCCACCAGCGTGGTGAGGTCGTCGAGCATCCAGGGCGAGTCGAGGCTGTTCACCCGGGTCCACAGCTGGGTGGTGCCCATGTCGACGGTCTTGCCCACCTTCACCAGACCGGCGCGAGCGGCCTCCTTGTCGGCCATCGGGATGGCGTCTTCGAGGTTGCCGAGGAGGATGTCGACCGTCGGCACCACCTCGGGCAGCTTCGCCACCACCTTGTCGATGTGCGGCGGGAAGAAGTGGATGACCCGGCTGGGCCGGAAGGGGATCTCGCGCACCGGCTCGGGGGCACCTGCAGCCAGCGGCTTGAAGAAATCTCGGGGGCTCTTCACGATGTGCAAGGGTACGAGTCGTGCCGCGATTCGACGCAATCCTGTTCGATGCGGGTGGCATCTTCGTGCTGCCCGACCCCACCGTGCTCGGCCCGTTGCTCGCCTACTTCGGTGGCGATCCGTCGGTCGAGGCGCATCGCCGTGCCCACTACGCGGCCATGGCGGCCAAGAGCGCGGCGGGTACCGGCGAGGCGTTCTGGGACGAGTACAACCACACCTACGTCACCACCATCGGCGTGCACTCCCACGAGGTGCACGAAGCCGCTGCCGTGCTGGGTGCCACCCGCACCGCACACCTGTGGCGGTGGCCCATCCCCGAGAGCGTCGCCGCCTTGAGTGCCCTGCACGCAGCGGGCATGCCGGTGGGCGTGGTCAGCAACGCCAGCGGCCAGATCGAGGGTGTGCTGCGCCGCAGCGGTGTGTGCCAGGTGGGCGACGGCCCGGGCACCCCGGTGCGTGTGGTGATCGACAGCCACGTGGTGGGGGTGGCCAAACCCGATCCAGCCATCTTCGACCATGCGCTGCCGCACTTCGAGGGCATCGCCCGCCAGCGCATCGCGTATGTCGGTGATTCGGTCACGATGGACATCGGTGGTGCCCGTGCCGCCGGCCTGCACCCCATCCTGCTCGACCCGCACGACGACCATCCGGGCGCCGACTTCGAGCGCATCACCTCGTTGGGAGATCTGCTGTGAGCACCGCCGAGCGGCCGCTGTCGCCGCACACCGTCGCCGTCACCGCCGGCCGTCCGGAGGGCGCCGGTGCGCCGCTGAACACGCCCATCGTGCTGGCCTCGAACTTCCGCGAGGGCGGCGACTACGGCCGCACGCACGGCACCGAGACGTGGGCCTCGCTCGAGACCGCGCTCGGCGCGCTCGAGGGCGGCCGGGCCATCACCTACTCCACGGGCATGGCCGCTGCTGCGGCGATCGTCTA
>JBEICS010000157.1:0-5676 GCA_040383925.1 Acidimicrobiaceae bacterium
CAACGACGTGCTGCCCTTCGTGGCCGCGCCCGTGGCCGATGTGGCCGCCGCCACCGACCTCGCCCATCGGGCAGCTGCAGCGTGGGGACTGCCCGAGCCGACGCTGCTGCGGGTGGGGATGAATGCGCTGTTCGCCGCGGGTGATGATGTGGTGGTGCGTGTGGGCCGGCCGACCGGTGCAGCGATCTCGGCTTCCCGTCTGGCGGTGTTCCTCGCCGGTGAGGGTCTGCGCGTGCCTCGCTATCTCGACCTCGACCCGTTGGCGCACGATGGTCTGGCGGCATGGGCGGTGCGGCGTGAAGCGGTGGTGGGTGAGGTCGACTGGGCCGAGGTGGGCGAGATGGTGGCCCGTCTGCACCGCATCGATCCGGCGCGGGTGCGCGGTCTGCACCCCCTGCCCGCAGCCAGCGCGTTCCCGTGGTGGCAGTTCGACCACCTGCTCGCCGACGTCGACGACCTGCTCGACCCGGCGGCCCGGCGCGGCATCGTCACTGCACTCGAGCAGCACGGCGACTGGGCCCATCGTGGCGCGCCGGTGGTGTTGTGCCATGGCGACGTGCACCCGGGCAATGTGGTGGCGACGGCCGACGGGGCCGTGCTGCTCGACTGGGACCTGTTGTGCACCGGTCCGGCAGCCTGGGACCACGCGCCGTTGATGACCTGGACCGAGCGATGGGGCGGTACTCCCGGCCTCTACGAGGCGTTCGCCGCAGGATCCGGCCGATCGATGCGCGGCGATGATGTGGCCGAGTCGGTCGCCACGCTGCGTCTGGTGGCAGCGACGCTGATGCGGTTGCGCGCCGGACGCAGCGACGAGGCGGCGCGAGCCGAGGCCGAGCGTCGGCTGCGCTGGTGGCGTGGCGACGCCGACGCCCCGCCCTGGCAGGCCCAGTAGCGAGAGGCCGTAGCGACCCCGGGCTCAGACCGGTTGGCAGGTGGGGCAGAAATAGCAGGGGCGGCCGGCGAGGTCGACCGTCTGCACCGCGGTGCCGCAGCGCAGGCAGCGGTCGCGGTGGTACACGTACGTCGCTTCGCCGCGACGGATGCGCCGTCCCTTGGGCAGGTCGAGTTCGCTCCGGTCGACGGTGATGATGCGGTTGTCGCGCACGCCCTGGCGCAGCATCGCCGTGATGGTGGACCACAGCGAGTGCAGTTCGGTCTCGTCGCACTGCTGCCCGAGGCGGGCCGGGTGGATGCCGTGCACGAACAGGGCCTCGGCGCGGTACACGTTGCCCACGCCGCACAGCACCGATTGGTCGAGCAGCAACGCGCCGATGGCCTGCCTGCTGCGCAGGATGCGGGCGACCGCCACGGCCGGGCGGGCGTCGCGCCGCAGGGGATCGGGGCCCAGACGAGCCACGATCGAGGCGCGGTCGGCCTCGTCGCCGACGGAGCAGTCGGTGGGTCCGGCGAGATCGATGGTGCACCCGTCGGTCTGCATCCGCATCCGCACAGCGCCCACCGGCGCAGGCGCCTCCGGCCCACGATGGATGCGGAACTTGCCGAACAAGCCCAGGTGCACGTGGCCGATCAACCCGTTCGACCAGTGATACCAGAGGTGTTTGCCGTAGGCCTCGAGCCGGTCGAGTGTCTGGCCGTCGACCATCACGGCGTCGGCGAAGCGGCCCTGGGGCGAGCTCACGGCAACCGTGCGGCCGGTGAGCAGCGCGCCGTGGTCCTTGGCGATGCGGTGGATGGTGTGGCCCTCGGGCATGGCGGGGCAGGGTAGTCGTGGCGGCGAATCCCGTCGCTGCGGAGTACCGTGACACCTGCCGTGCATCTCTCGATCGACTCCGAGGAACTCGCCAGTTGTGTGGGCTGCGGCTTGTGCCTGCCGCACTGTCCCACGTTCCGCGCCACCGGTGAGGAGGCACTGTCGCCTCGTGGCCGCATCGCTGCGATGCGTGCTGTGCAGAACGAGGGCGCCCCGGTGACCGACGAGTTCGTCGGGTTCATGGAGACCTGTGTGCAGTGCCGGGGGTGCGAGCCTGCCTGCCCCAGTGGTGTGCCGTTCGGTCACCTGATGGAAGCCACCCGGTCCACCCTCGCCACCCAGCACCGCATCACGCCCTGGTGGCAGCGATGGGGGTTCGCCGTGCTCGGCCACCATCGGATGCTGCTCGCCGGTTCCACCCTGCTGGCGGTGGCGCAGCGGTTGCACCTGGTGCCGCGTCGGCTCGGCCTCACCCGGCTGCCGGTGCGCCGCGGGCCGGCGGTGAAGCCGACAGGCACCGACGTGTGGCTGTTCACCGGCTGTGTGATGGACGCCTGGCAGCGCGACGTCCATCGCGCCACGGCACGTGTGCTCGACGCCCTCGGCCAGCGCTACGCCGTTCCCGGCAGCGGTGGTGCGTGCTGCGGCGCACTGCACGTGCACGCCGGGCTCACCGACGCCACCGAGCGACTGGCGCGTGCGGTGATGGCATCGATGCCGGGCGACGCTCCCATCGTCGTCAACTCCGCCGGCTGTGGTGCGGCGCTGAAGGACTACGGCCACCTGCTCGGCACGCCCGAGGCGGTGGCGTTCAGCGCCCGGGTGCGCGACGTGCACGAACACGTGGCGCCGTCGATGGATCGGCTCGTGGTGCGTCGTCGTGCCGAGCCGATCATCGTCCAGGATCCGTGCCACCTCCGCCACGTCCAGCGCGCCCATCTCGCGGTGCGCACGGTGCTGGGCGCAGTGGCCCCGCTGGTCGAGCTCGACGACGAGGGCCTGTGCTGCGGTGCCGGCGGCGCGTACTCCGCCCTGCAACCCGAGCTGGCCGGTGAGGTGCGGCGACGGAAACTCGCCTCGATCGAGCGATCGGGCGGGCACGAGGTGGCCAGCGCCAACCCTGGTTGTTCGATGCACCTCGCCGCCGTCGGCGTGCAGGTGCGGCATCCGATGCTGCTGCTCGCCGAAGCACTCGACGGGGCACGACCATGAGCGGTGCGTACGACGACCTGGCCGAGCAACTCGACGCCATCGCGGCCGAGCTCGACGAGCGGGCCTTCGAGCTGCTGCGCGAAGCGGCCGCTGAACGCAGCGGTCGACCGGCCGACGACAAGCGCCTCACCCAGGCCCGGCGCGCTGTCGAGAAGGCTGCTCACTTGCTGCGCGGCTCGTCATCCGACGACTGAGCCAGGCCGCAGCAGCGAGGGTCAGAGCGAGGGTTCGACCTCGATGTCGAGCCCGCGTTCGATGAACTCGGTGAGCGTGTCGGCGACGACGAGGATGTCGGTCTGGACGATGCTCACCACGGGCGAGTCGTCGCTCGGCCCCGCGTAGAGGTGGTTCCACAGCGGGGTGAGCAGTGGTGAGCGGCCGAGTTCGGCCCGGGCCAGGTCGAGCGCCTCGTCGAGCGAGGTGGGCCGGGCACCCCAGTCGGGCAGCCACACCTCGTTGTACTCCACGTCGAACAGGGCGCCCTCGACCGGTCCGTCGATGAGGAAGGCCGTGCCCTCGAGATCGCGCAGGCGCCAGTCGGGCAGCCGCGTCCAACGCAGGATGCCGTCGGCGTCGCGGGGCGGCTCGGGCAACTGCACGGGGTGCACCACCTGCAGCACCTCGCGCCACAGCGGTGCCATCGCCAGGCCGAAGTGCTGTTCGGCTCGGCGCAGTTCGTCGGCGTCGAGGCCCGGCTCGCAGGTCCAGTCGTCGCGGCGGCGAAGCGCTGCTACGAAGGCTCGAATTGCAGGCGTGCTCATACCGGGCCGTCGGCGACGACCACCGGGTCGCCGGCGCGCGCCACACCCGGCACGATCACCTCGGCGTAGACACCGACGTTCTGGTCGAGGTCGCGCACGACGTGGCGCAGCACGGCACGGTCGTCGGGCAGGTCGGGGCCGACTTCGCGGGTGACCATCACACACCTCGGGCAGGCCTCGATCACACGGAGCACAACCTCGCCGATGTGCAGGTGCTTGCCCACCCAGGCGAACTCGGGATGCCCGTCGGCGTCGCCGGTGTCGACCACCAGGTTGGGCCGGAAGCGGCGCACGTCGACCGCGCTGTCGGGCAGTGCGGCGGCGAGCGAACGCAGCGCCGAGGTGGTCATGACCAGCAGTGGGAAGGCGTCGAGGTAGGTGCCGGGCGGCGACTCGAACTCCATGATGACCGGCGGGAAGATGCTGAGATCGGGCAGTGGTTCATCGCCCTCGCGGCCGAACACGGCTCGCAGTTCGGTGAGCATGTCGGTGCTGTCGGGTGCGCCGCGTCGATAGTGGTCGAGGTCGGTCGGTGGCTGGAGCGGCCACAGGCTCACCCGGTGGCCGAGCGCGTCGGACAGGCGGGTGTGGACCGCCGGGTCGTCGCTGCGTACCGTCGATCCGTCGGGCAGGGTGATCTCGACGGTGCTACCGGGCTGAGGTTCGGCATCGACGTACCTGGCGGCGCACCGCATCAGGCCGCCGATCTTCTTCGCGCCGCGGATGCCGCCGCGCTCTTCGTCGCGGGTGGCCCAGGTGCGGTCGCCGACCATGCCCTCACCGCCGAGACGGGCCGAGGCGACCTCGCCGCCGATCATCGACTTCACCGGATACTGCCAGAGGTGGGCGAGGTGCATGGTCAGTCCTCGGGTTCGACGGGGTCGGGGACGAAGCTGTTGAGCAGGTCGATCATGGCCCGCAGGTCGCCGTAGCCGTGGCGGGTGAACCGCAGGCCGATACGGGGCAGGTGTTCGGCATCGTGTTCGGCGATCTCGCGCTCGTGGGGTGCCACCCGTTCGATGCGACCCACTCGGCAGAGGTGGCCGAATCGTTCATTGAGTAGTTCGAGCTGGGCCTCAGTGGGGGCGTGCTGCACACGCACCACGAGCTGCTCGCCGATGTAGCGGATGGAGTCGAAGTTGGCGTAGAAGCGCAGGATCTCGTCGACGGCGGCCTCGGACGACTCGGTGATGGAGTAGAGCCCCGTGTCGGGCGCCGACACCAGGCCACGAGCGACGAGCTGGGTGTCGACGAACTCGTGCACGGTCTCCCAGTACGGATCGCCCGGGGTGTCGAGGAACACGATGGGCACCGGCACGCCCTTGCCGGTCTGGGTGAGGGTGAGCACCTCGAACACCTCGTCGAGGGTGCCGAACCCGCCGGGCAGGCAGATGAAGGCCTTGCTCTCCTTCACCAGCATCAGCTTGCGGGTGAAGAAGTACTTCATCGTCACGTTCTTCGAGTCACCGGCGATGACCGGGTTCGGGCGTTGCTCGCGAGGCAGTTCGATCGACACGCCCATCGACTGGGCGCGTCCTGCCCCTTCCATCGCGGCCTGCATGATGCCCGGCCCGGCACCGGTGATGACCATCCAGCCCTGGTCGGCCAACGCTGCAGCGGCCCGGCGCGCCTGCTGGAACAGGGGGTCGTCGGGCTGGGTACGGGCCGAGCCGAAGATGGTGACCTTCGGTGTGAGCCGGTAGGGGCGGAACATCTCGAACGCCGCCCCCATCTCGGCCATCGCCGCGGTGACGATCTTCAGGTCGATCGTCTCGGGCCGCTGCTCGAGCAGCGCGACGAACGAACCGAGCAGGCTGGTGGCGAGGTCGCGGTCGCGGTCGCGGGGTAGGGCTGCGATGAGCGCCTCGAGGTCGGCAGCGCTGGGGAGCGGGCTCGTCGGCTCCACGATGTGCCTCAGCCGCGCAGCTCGGCGGCCTTCGCCTCGAGCGCCGCGAGCAGTTCGTCGAAGCTCTGCTGGAAGCTGCGCAC
>JBEICS010000158.1:0-5663 GCA_040383925.1 Acidimicrobiaceae bacterium
GCACCGAGGCGCTGCAGGCTCTCGACATCGACGCCCGGCGGCTGCGGTTGGGCAGCGTCCCGTCGATGACCGCGCCGTCCGACGCGGACGACGAGCGCGACATCGACGTGCTGTTCATGGGCGGCCTCGACGACCGTCGCGGTGCGGCGCTGGCGGCGATGGCCCCCACGCTGTACCGGCGGCGCTCCGAGTTGCGCCTGTTCCGTTTCGAGAAGCCCGCCGTCCCCGGGTCGCCCGGGCTGCTGTTCGGCGCCGACAAGTACCGGCTGCTCGGGCGGTCGAAGGTGCTGTTGAACGTGCACCGCGACCGGTCGATGCACCACGCCGACCCCAGCCACGCCCGGCCGTACTTCGAGTGGGCGCGTATGGTCGAGGCCATCGCCAACGGCTGCGTCGTGGTGAGCGAGGCGAGCGACGACCATGAACCGCTGCAGCCCGGGGTGCACTTCGTCGAGGCATCGGTCGATGCCATGCCCACTGCGGTCGTCGACCTGCTCGCCGACCCCGAGCGGCGCGAGCGCATCGCCTCGGCCGCACGCGAGGCCATCGGCGGCGAGCATTCGCTCGCTGCACACCTGGGGCCGCTGCTCGACGATCTCGAAGCCGAGGTGCTGCCACGGATGGCAGCCCATGTGGCCACCGGCCGTCATCGCCGCGGCCTGTGGCGGTACGGCGCGTCGAAGGTGGCGCCACCGGTGCGGCTGGGGGCGTTCCGGCCCTACGCCCCGGTGCAGGTGCGCGCCAAGGAGTTGGCACTCGCCGACAACCGTCTGCTGCAGCGCCTCGACGGTGCGGCTTGTCTGTTGGCGCACGGGGCCACCCAGCACGTCGAGCGGGTCGAGACCCCCGCGTACGCCACCGCCGTGCCCCAGGTGTCAGTGCCAGAGGTGTCGGTCGTGGTGTCGCTGTACAACTACGCCGAGGTGGTGGTCGACACCCTCGACAGCATCGTCGCCTCCGAGGACGTGCGCTTCGAGGTGATCGTGGTGGAGGACCACGCCACCGACCACAGCCGCGAGGTCGTGCGCGCCTACCTGCAGGCGCACCCCGAGGTGCCGATGGTGCTGCTGGCGAAGGACGCCAACGAGGGCCTGGCCGCCGCCCGCAACACCGGGTTCGAGGCCGCCCGGGCACCGCTGGTGATGGTGATGGACGCCGACAACCAGGTGTACCCCACCTGTCTGCGCCGCCTCGCCGACGCCCTCGCTGCCGATCCCGAAGCGGGCGCCGCGTACGCCATCCTCGAAGACTTCGGCACACAGCGCAACGTGCGCAGCGCACTGGTGTGGGACGTCGAGCGGCTGTGCCGCGCCAACTACATCGATGCGCAGGCGATGCTGCGGCGCAGCATGTGGCAGCAACTCGGTGGCTACCGCAGCGACGACGACCACGTGTTCGGGTGGGAGGACTGGGATCTGTGGCTCCGCCTCGCGCGCAGCGGTGGACACGCCACACTCGTGCCCGAGATCCTCGGCCGCTACCGCGTGCAGACCGCGTCGATGATCACCCTCACCAACCTGGCCACCGACCAGTCGATCGCCGCCATCCACGCCCGGTACCCCGATCTACCCTGGCCGGCATGAGCCGACTGCGGGCGCACTGGCGATCGCTCCCACCGCGACTGGTGGCGTGGTTGCCGGTGGTGCTGTGCCTGTCGGTGGTGTGCGTGCTGGGCACGGCGAAGGTGAGCGGGTCGTCGGTGTCGCTGTACGGCGACAGTGCACCCGCCGCGGGTCAGGCCCGACCAATCCGCAGCGACGAGTACCTCACCCGCACACCGCTGGCGGTGCGCCAGGTCGTGCAGGACTTCCCCACATCGACGGCGTTGGGCAACGGGCAGCACGACACGGGGGTGCTCAGCGATCTGGCCGAGCGCGGCTGGCCCGTGCTGCTGCGCCCGCAGACCGCCGCCTATCACCTGTTCGACGTGGAGCGTGGGTTCGCCTTCGAGTGGTGGCTGGTCGTCGCCGCCCCGTTCCTCGGCATCTACTGGCTGGTAATGGCGCTGACGCGCCGGGTGGGCCTGGGGGTGTTGGCCGGGGCGGCGGTCACCCTGTCGCCCGCCGTGGTGTGGTGGTCGATCCCGGCACTCGGGATGACCATCGGTGCTGCGGCAGCGGCCGCGGCCGGCCTCGTGGAGGCAGGCCGGGCACGCCGAGCACGCGGCGCCCTCGGGTTCGGTGCGTCGGCCGGATGGGCGCTCGCGGTGCTGGCCACCGGGCTGTACGTGCCGTGGACGCTGGGAATGGCACTGGTGATGTTCCCGGTGGCGGTGGTGGGCTGGACGTTCGCCCGGCGCCAGGTGGAGCCGCGAGTGCCGTGGTGGTGCACGGTGGGTCCGCTCGCCGCAGTGGCCGGGGTGCTGACCGTGGGGTTCCTGCTGCGCCATCAAGATGCGCTGGCCGCCATCGGTGGCACGGTGTACCCGGGCGACCGGCGGCGTGCCGCGGGCGAGTTGGCGCCGCGGCTGCTGTTCGCCGCCCCGTTCGACTGGTTCACCACCCGTCTGCCCATCGTGGGGGTGAGCGGCACGAATCAGAGCGAGGCCGCATCCGGACTGGCGCTGTGGCTGCCGTTGTTGATCGCGAACGGGTCGATGCTCGGCTGGTGGCGCGCACCCTCGCTCGTGCGGCGGGCGTGCGCAGCGGTGGCCGCGTCCGCCTTGGTGCTGTTGGTGTGGGGCTTCGTGCCGCTGCCCGCCATCGTCGGGCGCATCACCCTGCTCGACCGCATCCCGCATGAGCGGCTCTACCAGCCGCTCATGGTGGCCGGGCTGCTGTTGGCAGCACTGGTGGCTGCGGCTCATCGCGAACAGCCATTGCAGATGCGCCGTGCGACCGTCGGCGTGGCGGTGGCGGCGATGTTTGCCATCACGCTGTGGGCCGGGTGGGCTATGCGAATCGACGGCGAGCCGGTGCCACGGGTGGGAGTGGTGCTGTTGGCGCTGGCGGCCACCGGCGTCGCCGCGCTGGTGGCCACGGGTCGAGGCGTCGCCGGCCTCGCTCTGGCCGTTGCCCTCACGGCGTTCAGCACGGCGCGCATCAACCCGGTGCAGGTGGGCCTGGGCCCCCTGCTCGACGCGCCGCTCATGCAGCAGATCGAACGGGTCGACCCGGCGCTGCGCGCGCTGCCCTGGCTGGAGGACGGCGAGGCCGACGACGCCGTGGGCGTGCTGAACGCCTCGGGGGTGCCGCTGCTGTCGGGCCTGAGTTGGTATCCCGACGACGAGGCCTGGCTGCGCATCGACCCACAGCGTCAGTTCGCCGACCGATGGAACCGCCTCGCATACGTGCGGTTCGATCTCACGCCCGACGACGCACCGCTGCAGATCATGCTCCCCTACCCCGATCAGGTGCTGCTGGTCGGTGGTGTGTGCAGCGAGGGGGTCCGGGCCCTGCAGCCCGGTGTGATCGTCACCGATCAGCCGATGGACGTGCCGTGCCTCGAGCAGGTCGAGCCGGCGCCCACTCGACCGGGCGAACTGCTGCTCTATCGCTACGAGGCCGGCTGACACGTGCCCGGCCACGGCCGGGGGCGGGTCGTATGCTGGGGCTCCCATGTCGGCGCGACCCCAAATCCCGCGTGCCTCGGCGTGCCCTCCGGGCGGCGGGCGATGATCGTCGGCGAGCTGTACGCATCGCGCGAGCTGCTGCGCAACCTCGTGCTGCGCGACCTGCGCGGACGGTACAAGCGCTCGGTGCTCGGCATCGTGTGGTCGCTCATCAACCCGCTGGCATCGCTGCTGGTGTACGCCACGGTGTTCCGCTACCTGCTGAAGGCCCAGCCGGCCCCGGGCGACCCGAGTGAACTGAACAACTTCGCGCTGTGGCTGATGTGCGGTCTGCTGCCGTGGGCGTTCTTCAGCACCGCCACCTCCACGGCGCTGCGCTCGGTGGCCGACAACGCAGGCCTCGTCCGCAAGGTGTACTTCCCGCGCGAGGTACTGGTCATCGGCACCATCGGCGCGCTGGGCGTGACGTTCGGCATCGAGATGCTGCTGCTCATCATCGCCCTGCTCATCGGCGGCAACATGGTGCTGCCGTGGATCCCGATGCTGCTGGTGCTGATGGTGCTGCTGTTCGCCTTCTCGGTGGGCGTGTCGCTGGTGCTGGCGGCCTCGTACGTGTACTTCCGCGACCTGTCGCACCTGTGGACCGTGGCGATGCAGGTGGGGTTCTACGCCGTGCCCGTCATCTATCCCATCACGCTGCTGCAGGACTACGCCGTGCCGTACAACGTGGTGCGCTACAACCCGTTGTCGGTGTTCGTGTCGTCCATCCGCAACGTGCTGTTCGATCTGCGCATGCCGCCGACCACGCACCTGCTGTACCTGTTGGCGTGGACCATGGCGTTGGTGATCATCGGCTTCGGTGTCTTCCGGCGCCTGGCGCCGCGGTTCGCGGAGGAGGTCTGATGGCCTCCGCCGTCGAGATCCACGAGGTGTCGAAACGGTTCCGCATCCAGACCGGACGCGACAAGACCCTGAAGGGCTCGCTCGTGAAGCGCGGCCGCACGCACGCCGAGGAGTTCTGGGCGCTGCGCGACGTGTCGTTCGACATCGCCGAGGGCAGCACGTTCGGCATCATCGGCGAGAACGGGTGCGGCAAGAGCACGCTGCTGAAGTGCCTGGCGCGCATCCTCACCCCCGACAGCGGGCGGGTGACGGTGAACGGCTCGTTCTCGGCGATGCTCGAACTCGGCGCCGGATTCCACCCCGACCTGTCGGGTCGCGAGAACGTGTACCTGAACGGCTCGATCCTCGGCCTGAACCGCAAGGAGATCGACCGCCGCTTCGACGAGATCGTCGAGTTCTCCGGGCTGCACCAGTTCATCGACACGCCGGTGCGCAACTACTCGTCGGGCATGTACGTGCGTCTCGGGTTCGCCATCGCGATGAACATCGAACCCGATGTGCTGTTCGTCGACGAGGTGCTGGCGGTGGGCGACGAGAACTTCCAGCGCAAGTGCTTCGAGAAGTTCGCCGACTACCGCGCTGCGGGGCGCACCGTGGTGATCGTCAGCCACGGTCTGGGCGCGATGCGCAGCATGTGCGACCGGGTGGCGTGGATCGACGACGGGCGCCTGCGCGACATCGGCAAGCCGTCGGCCATCATCGACGCCTACACCGGCGAGTCGCAGCCCGATGCTGCCGTCGGCGTGGTGGGCGCGCACCGCTGGGGTTCGGGCGAGATCGTCGTCACCCACGGCGAACTGCTCGATGCCGGCGGCCGGCCCGTGCGCGAGTGCCGCTCGGGCGACGACGTGACGTTCCGCCTCCACGTGCGCACGACGGCGCCCGTCGAGGAACCGGCGCTGTGCCTCACGCTGCAGCGCATGGACGGCGCCGTGGTCACCGGGCCGGGCAGCCGCGACGTGGAGCTGCAGACCGGCACGGTCGACGGCGCCGGCTGGTTCGACCTGCACGTGAGCGACCTCACCCTGCTACCCGGCGCGTTCGAAGTGGTGTCGTCGGTGCGCGACGCGCAGCTGTTGCACATCTACGACCACCTGCACCCGGCAGTGCGGTTCACCGTGAACGCCGGCGGGTACGCCGAGCGCAGCGGTGTGGTGAGCATGCGGCCCGACTGGAGTTTCCACCGGGCATAGGGGTGCGTCAGTCGGCCGTGCGTATCCGGTCGAGCAGTGCCTTCAGCTTCCAGGCC
>JBEICS010000159.1:0-5569 GCA_040383925.1 Acidimicrobiaceae bacterium
CGGCACCGACGTGGAGAGCGCCTACCGATCGCCGGCGTCGATGCGTGCCGACCTGGCCCGCGACCCGATCGTCGCGCTCGCCCGGTTCCTCGTGGCCAGCGGTGCAGCCCGCAGCGCCGACCTGGTCGACCGGGTGCTGGCCGAGCGGGCCGCCGTGCGGGCGCTCGCTGGGTCGATGGTGGGCCAGGCCACGCTGCAGACGGCCGACGAGGTGATGGCGCCGTTGTCGCCGCGGCGCCCCGATCGGGTGGCCGTCGCCGTCACCCGCGCCGGCGCGCCCGAGGCCCGCGGTGCGTTCTTCGGTGCCACCCTGCCCGAGCAGGAGGCGGCGCTCACGCTGGCCGAGACGATCAACCGCACGCTCGGCGACGTGCTGGTGGCCCGGCCTGAGGCGCTGGTGTTCGGCGAAGACGTGGGTGTGAAGGGCGGTGTGTACGGCGTCACCCGCGGCCTGCAGCGCAAGGCCGGTGCGGCGCGCGTGTTCGACAGCCTGCTCGACGAACAGTCGATCCTCGGCCTCGCGCTCGGCGCAGGCGTGTCGGGCCTGCTGCCGATCCCCGAGATCCAGTACCTGGCCTACCTGCACAATGCCGAGGACCAGTTGCGCGGCGAGGCCGCGAGCCTGTCGTTCTTCTCGCAGGGCGCGTACCGCAACCCGCTGGTGGTGCGCATCGCCGGTCTCGCCTATCAGCGTGGCTTCGGCGGTCATTTCCACAACGACAACGCCGTGGCCGTGCTGCGCGACATCCCCGGGCTGGTGGTGGCCTGCCCCGGCCACCCGCGTGATGCGGCAGCCATGTTGCGCACGTGCGTGGCCGCTGCCGATGTCGACGGCACGGTGAGCGTGTTCCTGGAACCCATCGCCCTCTACCACACCCGCGAACTGCACACGGCTGGCGACGACGGCTGGACCGCGCGCTATGCCTCGCCCGGCGAGTGGGCGGCCGAGCATGTCGCCATCGGGTCGGGCCGGGTGCACCGCGACGGCAGCGACGTGCTCATCGTCACCTGGGCCAACGGGCTGTACCTGTCGCTGCGCGCGGCGCGCCGTCTGGCCGAACTGGGCGTGACGTGCCGCGTGTTCGACCTGCGCTGGCTCGCCCCGCTGCCCATCGACGAGGTGCTGGCCCATGCCCGCTCGCTGGGCCGGGTGCTGGTGGTCGACGAGACCCGGCACAGCGGTGGCGTGGGCGAAGCGGTGCTCGCCGGCCTGGCCGAAGGCGGCTACAGCGGTGCGGTGGCCCGTGTGGCCGCGGACGACAGCTTCGTGCCGCTGGGTGATGCGGCCAACCTGGTCCTGGTGGGCGAGGACGACATCGTGCAGGCCGCGCTGGCTGTGGCCCGCCGCTGACGCGGCAGGGCGAACGTCTGCTGGGTCAGTGGGCGGCAGGGGCGCTGCCGTCGGCCTTCTTCTTCGGCGGGGGCACGCCCACGCTGGGGGCCTTGTCGGCGAACTCGGGCCAGCGGCGGCGGCTGACGATGCTGAGCGTGCGCAGCAACTTCATCGCCACCTCGTCCTCCTGGGCGGGCCGGGCGACGATGGTGCCGTCGGCGATCATGCGGTTGATCACTTCCTCACCGAGTTCGGTGCGCACGATGGTGAGCGTCCAGTCGTTGTCCTTGCCGATACCGCCGGTGGCGATGTCGCTGTGCTCGGCCGCGAAGTCGGGGCAGCTCTTGCAGCCCTCACGCGTCCACTTGTGGCACTCCTTCAGGTCGATCTCGTGGTACGAGCCGTCCTTCATCCAGATCTGGAAGACGCCCTTGATGTTCATCTTCACCATGTCCTGCTTCTTCAGGCCGTACTTGGCCTCGAACAGCTCGGGGAAGATGGCGTCGTCGAAGGTCTTCGAGCAGAGCAGGCCGATGTTGAACAGGAACGGCTTGGACACCTTGCCGGCCTTGCGGTCCCACATGACGGGCGGCGACGACGTCTGGCAGCCCATGCCCACCAGGGCGAGTCGGCTGAAGCCACGCTCTTTGGCCTCGCGCAGTGCCAGCGGGTTGGCGCAGTAGGTGTAGCGGCTGCCTGCGGTGGCCAGCACTTCGTCGCGGTTGGTGACCACCACCGGCTTGGCCTTCCACGCGTCGTCGGGCTCGACACCGCTGACCAGTGCGGCCTCGATGTAGTCGTGCTGCAACAGCCAGTTCAACATGGCCGACACGAACCCGCCGTCCTGGCCCTTTTCGTGCTCTTCGGTGTCGGCGGCGCGGGTGAGCAGCAACTGGCGCCACACGCCGGCCATCTCGTCGGGCTCGCGCAACCGGCCGAACAGGTGCATGTCGGCGGCGGGCTCCCACGCACGGAAGCGGGGGCAGGCGCGGGTGCAGGTGGTGCAGCCCTTCTCGCCGTGCAGGCAGTTGTCGAGGCCGAGCTCTTCTTCGAGGTGGAACGGCTTGTACTTGCCCTCTTCGTGCTCGTAGCCGATCACGTCGTGCGGACAGGTGACGACGCACCCGGCGCAGCCGGTGCAGAGCCCGGTGGTGATGACCTCGGAGTAGAGCTCCTTCCACTGCGCGGTCCAGCGCGTGGTGGCAGGTGCGGCGGGCTCGGTGATCGTCATGGGGCGGACTCTAGTGGTGACGCAATGACGCGCTCTTGTCCGGCGGCGGCGCTGTTCACGAAGCGGCACCACCCTCGAAACAGATCGGAAACAGTATTTCGGGAAGGTGCGGCGTCCTGCGTTTCCCGACCATCCACCCAACCATCCACCCAATCATCCACCCCTACGACAAGGAGCCCCTATGGACAGCGGCAATGTGGCGTGGGTCCTGGTGTCGGCAGCCCTGGTGCTGTTCATGATCCCTGGCCTCGCCTTCTTCTACGGCGGCATGGACCGCACACGCAATGTGCTCAACATGCTGATGATGAACTTCTACTGCGTACTGGTGGTGCCCATCGTGTGGGTGACCATCGGCTACACGCTCGCCCAGGTGCCGTTCGACAACGGCTGGATCGGCAACTTCGATGCCGCGTTCCTGAAGGATCTGGCCATCAGCGGTGACGACGGCGGGATGACGCTCGCGACGGTGGCGTTCCTCGGCATGTTCGCCGCCATCACGCCGGCACTCATCTCGGGCGCCGTGGCCGACCGGATGAAGTTCTCGGCCTGGGCCGTCTTCGTGCCGGTGTGGTCGCTGCTCGTGTACGTGCCTGTGTTCAAGTGGGTCTACGGCGGCTGGCTGGCCGAGCGCGGCTCGATCGACTTCGCCGGCGGCACGGCCATCCACGTGAACGCCGGCATCGCCGCCCTGGCCGCCGTGCTGGTGCTCGGCAAGCGCAAGGGCTGGCCGCACGAGGGCCATCCGCCGCACAGCATGCCGCTGGTCATGATCGGCACCGGCATCTTGTGGTTCGGCTGGTTCGGCTTCAACGCCGGGTCGGCGCTGGCTGCGAACGGTCAGGCCGCGCAGGCGTTCATGAACACGTTCCTGGCTGCCGCTGCGGCCGGACTGGCCTGGATGCTGGTCGAGTGGATCCGCGACGGTCACCCGACCAACCTCGGCGTTGCGTCGGGCATCGTGGCCGGCCTCGTCGCCATCACCCCCGCAGCCGGGTACGTGTCGGGGATGAGCCCGATCTTCATCGGCCTCATCGCCGGTGTGGTGTGCTGCTACGCAGTGAAGCTGAAGACCAAGGCGGGCTACGACGACGCGCTCGACGTGGTGGGTGTGCACTTCGTGGGCGGTCTGGTGGGCTCGCTGCTCATCGGGTTCTTCGCCAACCCCGAGTTCTTCGGCGGCACCTTCGAGGAAGGCATCTTCTATGGTGGCGGCGCGAGCCTGCTGCTCGAGCAGGCACTGGCCAACGGTGCGGCCATCGTCTGGTCGCTCGTGGTCACACTCGTGATCATGATCGTGCTGAAGAAGACCATCGGTGTGCGCGTCGACGACGAAGCCGAGCGCACCGGACTCGACCTCGCCCTGCACGCCGAGACCGCCTACCACGGCGGCGGACTGCACTGAACTGCGGAACAGGAGAACCGACATGAAACTCATCACAGCGATCATCAAGCCCTTCAAGCTCGACGACGTGAAGACTGCGCTGCGCAGCGCCGGCGTCGAGGGCATGACCGTCAGCGAGGTACGTGGGTTCGGCCGCCAAGGTGGCCACACCGAGACGTACCGCGGCACCGAGTACCAGATCGACTTCGTGCCGAAGGTGCGCCTCGAGATCGTCGTCGACGACGCCCAGGTCGACCAGGTCGCCGAGACGCTCGCCGAGGCCGCCCGCACCGGCAAGATCGGCGACGGCAAGATCTGGGTCACCACGGTCGAGTCCCTGGTGCGCATCCGTACCGGCGAATCGGGCAGCGAGGCGATCTGACGGTCTCGTGAGGCCTGTCGACGCTGCAACCATCAAGCGGGTCCGTGCCCAGCTGATCGGCGACCCCGATCTGGCCGGGCGCGGGCTCGCGCGTCGGTTGTCGCAGCAGGCCGACTCGTGGTTCGAGAACCTGGCGAGCGACCTGCCCGCCGGATGGACACTGCTCGCCACCGGTGGCTACGCGCGCGGCACACTCACACCGGGCAGCGACATCGACGTGGTGTTGTTGCATCCGCACAAAGCTGCCGACGCTGCTGTGCGTGAGGTTGCCGAACGACTGTGGTACCCGATGTGGGATGCCGGCCTGAAGCTCGGCCAGGCCGCCCATTCGCCGAAGACGCTGCTGCAGTTGGCGAGCGACGACCTCGACACGGCCACCTCGATCCTTGCGGTGCGCTGCCTCGCCGGCGATGCCGAGTTGGCCGCCGAGGTACAGCGGGCTGCCCTCGAACAGTGGCGCAAGCGTCCGTTCGTGTGGCTGCAGCGGTTGCTCGTGTCGGGCCAGCAGCGCTGGGCTCGCTTGGGCGATGTCGCCAGTCTGCTCGAACCCGACCTGAAAGACGGTCGGGGTGGCCTTCGCGACCACGACATGATCCGCTGGGCGTTGCGGGTCGACCGCTCCGAAGTGACAGCGGCCCTCGAGGATCCCTTCGACGACCTCGGCGGCCCTGCCGAGCTGCTGCTGGCGGCGCGCTGCGAGTTGCACCGTGCCACCGGCCGCCCCAGCAACGTGCTGCTGCTGCAGGACCAGGACCGCGTGGCCGAAGCGATGGGCTTCGCCGACGCCGATGCGCTGATGCTGAACCTGGCCGGCGCGGCGCACGCCATCGAATGGGCCACCGAGCGGTTCTGGCGCAGGGTCGAGCGCCTCGTCCGGTCCGGCGGTCGCGCTGCCAGTCGCACGCATGTGATGGCCACCCTTGCCCCCGGTGTCGTGGTCATCGACGACGAGGCCCATGTGGCCGCCGACGCCGAGGTCGACGAGCCGTCGTTCGTGTTCCGCTACGCCGCTGCTGCCGCGCACGCCGGCTATCCGCTGGGTGGCCGGGCGCTGCGCCTGCTGGCCAGCCGCGGTGTGCCACCGGGCGAGGTGTGGACCGAGCGCACACTGCGCGCGTTCGTCAGCCTGCTCGGCGCCGGCCAGCCGCTGGTGCACACGGTTGAGGCACTCGAGCGTTACGGGTTGTTCAGCCGCTACCTGCCCGAGTGGCGGGCGGTGCGCAGCCTGCCGCAGCGCAACGC
>JBEICS010000160.1:0-5557 GCA_040383925.1 Acidimicrobiaceae bacterium
ACGTGACCTGCGGTGCCGCCGCCCGTCACCACCGCCCAGCACGGCTCGACAGCGGTCATCGTGCGTGTCGGGCGATGTTCAGCAGCAACCCGGCTGCGGTCATGCACACGAACAGCGAGCTGCCACCGGCCGAGAAGAACGGCAGGGTGAGGCCGGTGACCGGCATCGTGCCCGTGACCCCGCCGACGTTGATGAGGGTCTGCACGACGAACCACGAGGTGATGCCACCGGCGAGCAGCAGACCGAACCGGTCCTTGGCCGCCAGTGCCACCTGCACGCCGCAGAACGTGAGCACGAGGAAGCCACCGAGCACGGCGACCACACCCACCAGGCCGAGTTCCTCGGCGACGACCGCGAAGATGAAGTCGCTGTGGGCGAGCGGCAGGAAGTCGCCCAACTTGTTCAGGCCACGACCCGGTCCGGCCCCGGTGACGCCACCCTGGGCGATGCCGATCATCGCCTGGTACTGCTGGTAGCTCAGGTGATCGCGGTTGCCGGTGATGTCGAGGAACGATGTGAACCGGTGGAACCGGCGCTCGCTGGTGAACACGAACAGCAGCGCACAGCAGGCCGCTGCCAGCGATGTGCCCAACATCGGGGTGAGCGGCGTACCGCCGACGAACGCCACCGACAAGATGATGGCCACCAACACGATGGCCGACCCCAGGTCGCCCTGCAGCAGGCACAAGAACGCCCCGGCAGCGGCCACCATGCCGGTGGGCACCAGCGTGCGCCGCAGGTCGGCCATCTCTGCCTCACGGCGGGTGAGCAGGTCGGCGCAGTACAACAGCACCGCCAACTTCAAGAACTCCGACGGCTGGAACGTGAGCGGACCCACCGCCACCCACGCCGTGGCATCGTTCACCTGCGAGCCGAGACCCGGCACGAACGGCAGCAGCATCAGCACGAACGACGCCCCCAGTCCGGGCACCACCAGGCGGCGCCAGAACTGGTACTTCACCCGGGCGAACACCAGCAACGACACGCCACCCAGACACGCCCAGATGACCTGCTTGTTGAAGATGCGCCAGGGCGAGTTGCCGCGGTGGAACTCCTGCACCGACGACGCCGACAGCACCATCACCAGGCCGAGCATCACGAACACCGCCACCACCACCGCGATGACGTAGTAGGTCACGGGCGGCGGACCGAGCGGTAGGGCCGCCACATCGGCGCGACCGGTGGGGTGCCGACGCATCGACGACGCCCGTGCCGCCGCCTGACGGCGCCGGTCGGCGATGGCCGCGCTACTCGCGCTCATGCCGTCGCCCCCTCGCGGATCGCCCGCACGGCACGACGGAAGTCGTCGCCTCGCGCCGGGTACCCGCCACCGGGATACCAGTCGAAGCTGGCGCACGCCGGCGAGAGCAGCACGGCGTCGCCCGGCCGAGCCAGCCGACGGGCCTCGGCCACCGCGGCGTCCATCGAGTCGGCCCGCACCACCGGGCAGCGCCCAGCGAACGCCGCAGCCACCTCGTCGGCTGCCTCGCCGATGGCCACGACGCCACGCATCCGGTGCGCCTCGACCGCCAGCGCGGCGAGGTCGAGACCCTTGTTGCGGCCGCCAGCGATGAGCACGAGCGAGTCGAACGACCGGATGGCCGTGAGCGCCGCGTGGGGCGAGGTGGCCTTCGAGTCGTTGTACCACTGTGCACCGTCGACCTCGCCGAGGGGCTCGATGCGATGCGGAGGGGTGCGGAACGCCGCCAGACCCGCGGCCACCTGGTCGGGCCGCACGAGCCCGCTCTCGACGCACGCGGCAACTGCCGCCAGCGCGTTGGAGACATCGTGCGGGAACCGGCGCTGCAGGGCCGTCACCGGGGCGATCTCACCCGCGGGGCCGCACAGCATCCGGGCGTCGCCCTCGCCCACCGTGTGGTAATCGGCATCACGGAGTCCGAACGTGACCCGGCGCCCCGGTACCGCTGCCAGATGGCGCATCACGACCGGATCCCCGATCCAGCCGACGGCGACATCGGCGGCGCGCTGGTGCAGCCAGATGTTGGCTTTCGCCTGCTCGTACGACGCCATCGAGCGGTGCCAGTTCTGGTGATCGGGCGCCAGGTTCAACCAGATGGCGGCCTCGGCGCGGAACTCGCGGATCCACGACAGCCGGAAGCTGCTGCACTCGACAGCGAACGCGTCGACCGGTTCGTCGAGCGCATCGATGAGTGGCACCTCAGTGTTGCCCACTGCCGCGGTGCGCAGTTCCGCACCCGTCAGCAATGCCGCCAACATCATCGTGGTCGTGGTCTTGCCGTCGGTGCCGGTGACCGCCACCATCGGCCGTGCGCCCCCGGCGCGCCCCTGTTCCCACTCGTAGGCCAGGTCGATCTCGGTGCGAAGGGGCACACCCTGTGCCAACGCCCCGACGACGAGCGGGTGCGTCTCGGGCACACCCGGCGCCGGAGCGACGAGGTCGACCTCGGCGAGCAACCGGTCGATGGTCGACTGATCGGGTCGCTCGATGAGCTCGGTGCCCAGCCGATGGGCCGCTGCACGCCGTTCGTCGGTGGGAGCGTCGTCGGCCAGCAGCACCCGGTAGCCGCGGGCCACCAGCGCACGGGCCGTCGCCTCGCCGGCCACGGCCACCCCGTACACGAGCGCCGTGGCCGAGGTCATCGCAGCGACTCGAGACGGGTGAAGTCGCCGATGAAGATGGCGAGCGCCGTGGCGACGCAGATGCCGGAGATGAGCCAGAAGCGGATGATGACCGTGGTCTCGGGCCACCCGAGCAACTCGAAGTGGTGGTGCACCGGCGACATGCGGAACAGGCGCTTCTTGCGGCCCGATGCTTTGAACACGCCCATCTGGATGGCCACCGAGCCGGCCTCCATCACGTTCAGACCGCAGATCAGCACCAGCAGCAACTGGGTGTTGGTGCCGAGTGCCAACAGCGCGAGCGCCGCACCGATACCGAGGGCACCGACGTCGCCCATGAAGATGCGCGCCGGGGCGGCGTTGTACCAGAGGAAGCCGCCACAGGCACCGGCGAACCCTGCTGCGATGACCGCGAGGTCGAGCGGGTTCACCACCGAGCCGTAGATGCCCGGGTTGCGGAACTCCCAGTAGGCGATGACGGCGAAGGCCAGGAACCCCAGCAGGGCCGACCCACCGGCGAGGCCGTCGAGGCCGTCGGTGACGTTGACCGCGTTCGTGGTGCTCCAGATGATGAGCCCAGCCCACACGACCCACACCAACCAGTGGACGTCCCACCCCGGCCAGTTCGCACGGGTGAACGAGATCGTCTCGCTGATACCCGTCGAGGCTGCCAGCCACCACGCGATGAGGATGGCGAGGCCGAAGGTGATGTAGCCCTTCTTCTTCCAGAAGATGCCGCGGTTGTGAGCCCGCTTCACCTTGATGTAGTCGTCGAGGAAGCCCATGAAGGCCATCACCAGGATGCCGACCCACATGATCATCGCCTGATCGGAGAAGGCCAGGCCGCGCCGCAGATGGGCGACGAACCAGCCGACGAAGGCGGCGACGATGATGGCGAGGCCGCCCATCGTGGGCGTGCCCTGCTTCTTCAGGTGGTGTTCGGGCCCGTGATCCTCCTTGCCGAGGATCGGTTGGCCCTTGCCGCGGTTGCGGAAGAAGATGATGAGGCCGCGTGTGCCGAGCATCGCCACGAACATGGCGGCTGCGCCGGCGATCATCACGGCGATCATGCGCGTTCCTCCAGCAGGGTGCGGGCGACGGCACGGTCGTCGAACTCGATGACGGTGGAGCCGATGGTCTGGGTGGTCTCGTGCCCCTTGCCGGCGATGAGCACGACATCGCCCGGGCGGGCGTGGTCGAGGGCTGCAGCGATGGCGAGAGTACGGTCGGCTTCGATCACGACGCGGCCACGGTAGTCGGCAGGTACCCCGCGGATGATGGCATCGATGATCGCGGCCGGATCCTCCGAGCGCGGATTGTCGGACGTGACCACGACGACATCGGCGCCAGCAGCCGCCGCAGCACCCATCTCGGGCCGCTTGTCGCGGTCGCGATCGCCACCGCAGCCGAACACCACGACGACCTGTCGTTCACCTGCCGCCTCACGTGCTGCGGCCAAGGCCACGGACAGCCCGTCGGGAGTATGGGCGTAGTCGACCACCACCGAGTACGGCTGCCCCATGTCGATCGGCTCGAAGCGTCCCGGCACCGGCCGGGCGGCCCGCAGACCTGCGGCGACCTGCTCGGGCTCCAGTCCGACGGCGATGCAGGTCTCGGCCGCCAACAGTGCGTTCGCTGCGTTGTACCGGCCGCCGATCCCCACCTCGATCGACGTCTCGCGCCACGTGAACGACAACGACGTGGCACCGACGCGCAGGTCGGCGACGTCGGCCAAGGCGCACGGGATGACGGGGATCGTCGACGTGTCGGCGAGCAGACGGCCGTGCACGTCGTCGACGTTCACCACGGCCCGGTCGCTGAGCGTCGGCTCGAACAGCAGGGCCTTGGCAGCGAAGTAGCGCTCGATGGTTCCGTGGAGGTCGAGGTGGTCGCGGCCGAGGTTGGTGAACGCGGCGACGTCGAAGTGGGCGCCGGCCACGCGGTCCATCACGAGCGCGTGCGACGACACCTCCATCACCACGGCATCGACGCCGTCGTCGCGCCACCGGGCCAACTGGCGTTGCAGCACCGTGGCCTCGGGCGTGGTGTGGCGCCCGGACAGCGTGCCCAGCACTTCCACCTGCCGACCGGCCGAGCGCAACACGTCGCCGATCAGTTGCGACGTGGTGGTCTTGCCATTGGTCCCTGTCACCCCCACCATCAGCAATGCATCGCACGGATGCCCGTGGAATGCCGCCGCCACCCAGCCGGTCAGCGCACGCGCCGAGGAGGTGACCACCTGGGGCACGTCGATGGGCAGTACCCGCTCCACCAGGATCGCTGCGGCACCGGCCGCCACCGCTGCCGCAGCGAACTCATGCCCGTCGTGGCGTGCGCCGGGCAAGCAGCTGAACAGCGCGCCCGGCACCACCTCGCGGGAGTCGATCGTGACATCGGTGATCATCACCGACGGGTCGCCCACCACCGTGGGCGACGACGGCCCGCCGCGCACTGCTGCGAGCACCTCTGCGAGGGAACGTTGCACCACTCACCTCGCCGCGCACCCGCCACCGGCGGCGGGAGGCGTGATGTCCATTTCACGCATGATGGCCGGAGCGACCTGAGCGAACACCGGAGCAGCGGCGGTACCGCCGAAGCGGGTGAGCTGACCCTCGGCACCCGGAGGCTCGTCGATGGAGATGAGCACGGTGGCCTGCGGGTCTTCCGCCGGGAAGAACCCGACGAACGATGCGTAATAGGTGCGCTCGCCCTTTTCGTTCAGGTAGGTGCCGTTGTCCTGGGCCTTGAGGCCGGTGCCGGTCTTGCCGGCGATCGACAGGCCGTCGACCTGGGCACGGGTGGCGGTGCCCGAGCACACCACCGACTGCATGATCTGCGTCACCTGTGCCGCGACCTCGGGCCGGATGACCCGGTGTGTAGCCGATGCTGCCGTCTCGGTGATCTCGCCATCGGGGCCGATCGTGGCATGCACCAGGCGCGGGGCCACGTAGGTGCC
>JBEICS010000161.1:0-5548 GCA_040383925.1 Acidimicrobiaceae bacterium
GCACGACAGCTCGTCGGGTGGTCCCGGTGCGAACCCGGCGGCGATGCGCAGTTGCACAGCGGTGTCGAGGTCGAAGCCGGTACGGCGGGCCAACTCGGCGACGGTGAAGCGTTCGCCGGGACGAAGGGTCAGTTCGCCGGGCAGGCCGGTCAGGTCGCCGATGCGGTCGGCCTCGACCATCGTCTCGACGGCGATGTCGAGGTCGGCCAACCAGCTGAGCAGGGCGCGGCGACCGTCGGCGTCGGGTGACGACGGATCCAGCAGGCCTGCCTCGATCCAGCGGGTCTCGTCGGCCGGGGCTCCGTCCACCCCGAGGAACCTACTCGCACCTACAGTCCTGCCATGGCCAACGTCCTCATCACCGGTTGCAGCAGTGGCTTCGGCGAACTTGCTGCCCTCACCTTCGCCGACCACGGTCACCAGGTCTTCGCCACGATGCGCACGCCGGGGAATTCGGCTGTGCTGAATGCACGGGCCGACATCACGCAGGTGGCGCTCGACGTGTGCGACACGGCCTCGGTCGACCGGGCGGTCGCCGATGTCATCGACCGATGCGGTCGGCTCGACGTCGTGGTGAACAACGCCGGCATCGAGGTGTTCGGCGCGGTGCACCTGCTCAGTGATGCCGAGGTGCAGCGGCAGTTCGACACCAACGTCACGGGTGTCATCCGTGTTGTGCGTGCCACGGTGCCGCACTTCCTGGCCCACGGTGGCGGCACCATCGTGAACGTCGGCTCCGTCGCCGGTGTGGTGGGCGCGCCCTACAGCGGCATCTACGCCGGCAGCAAGCATGCGCTCGAGGCGCTCAGCGAATCGCTGCACTTCGAGCTCTCGCACCGTGGGGTGCGGGTGCGTCTGGTCGAACCCGGCCAGTTCGCCACCTCGCTGGGGTCGAACTCGACGGTGGCCGTGGCCATGCCCGAGGGCAGCGAGGAGTACGAACGGTGGCAGCGGTTCCGGGCCGCGCAGCGCACATTGGTGAACGGGCAACCCGCGCCGGCGCAGATCGTGGCCGATGTCATCTACGCCGCCGCCACCGAGCAACCGGGCCGGCTGCGGTATCCGGTGGGAGGCGACACCGAGTTGATCATCGGCACCAAGAGCGCGATGAGCTTCGAGGACTTCGACACCACGATGCGCGCCGCGCTGAACTGGAACGAGTAGTCCCGCCCCGAGCCGCCGCGCTCCGAATCAACGCGCAGCCAGGGGGTACGGTGGCGCCATGACGACCTTCGGTGGCACAGTCGAACCCGGTTGGGAAGCGGTCGAGGCCGCGTTCCGAGGCAACTTCGCGCGCGGTGAAGAGGTGGGTGCGGCCGTCGCCGTGTACCACCGCGGCCGACAGGTGGTGAGCCTGTGGGGCGGTCAGTTCGATGCCGACAGCGAGCAGCCCTACGACGACTCCACCCTGCAGCTGGTGTTCTCCACCACCAAGGGCATCGCGGCAATCGCCGTGGGCATCTGCGTCGACCGCGGGCTCATCGACTACAGCGAGAAGGTCAGCACCTACTGGCCCGAGTTCGCTGCGAAGGGCAAGGGCGATGCCACCGTGGCGCAGCTGCTGAGCCACCAGTGCGGGCTGTTCAGCGTGCAGGGCACCATCACCCTGGCCGAGGCGCTCGACTGGGCCACCGTCACGGCGCGTCTGGCCGACACCGAGCCCGAGTGGCCGATCGGTTCCACCCACGGCTACCACGCCCTCACCTACGGATGGTTGGCGGGCGAACTGGTGCGCCGGGTCGACCCCGCCCATCGGTCGATCGGCCGCTTCGTCGCCGACGAGATCGCCGGGCCGCTCGGCCTCGAGCTGTGGATCGGCCTGCCCGCCGAGCACGAGCACCGCGTGGCGCCCATCCAGGGCTCGCCCCTGGCCTCCACCACCGACGACCCGGCGTTGAAGGCGATGATCGAGCAGTTCATGGGGCCCAACACCCGCGGTGGCCGGGCGCTGTCGTTGAACGGGGCCTTCACCGTCGAGGGCGAGAACGCCTTCAACCGCCGCGATGTACACGCGGCCGAGATCCCGGCCGCCAACGGCATCGCCACCGCTGCGTCGCTGGCCCGCATGTACGCGGCCACCTTCGCCTCGGTCGACGGCGTGCAGTTGCTGTCCGACGCCACCCGCGAGGTGGCCGGCACCACCGTCACCCCCGACAACGAGCCGGATGCCTGTCTCATCATGCCCACCACGTTCGGCATGGGGTTCATGACCCACGGGCCGTTCACGCCCTATGCCGGGCCGGGCTCGTACGGCCACCCCGGTGCGGGTGGTTCGGTGGCGTTCGCCCAGCCCGAGCGCGAGTTGGCGTTCGCCTACGTCATGAACAAGCCGGCATCGAACCTGGCGAACGACGCCCGCGCCCAACACCTCACCGACGCGGTCACCACCATCATCGACGGCCTCTAGACAGGGGGTGATTCGGCGCGCAGCATCTCGGTGCGTCGCAATCCCGTGGTGAGCACCAGGTAGATCACACCGGCTACTCCCGCCGCGCCGGCGCCGATGGTCATTGCCATGCGCACCCCGACGGCCTCCGACAGCAGGCCGGTGGCGATGCTGGCGAGGCTGATCACCAGCGTCACGATGGCGAAGTCGCCCGCCATCACCCGGCCGCGCACCTCGTCGGGTGTGCGCAGCTGCAACCCGTAGGTCGACAGTGTCCACTGCGAGCCGCCGCCCAGATGGGCCAGGGCCACCAGCACCGCGCAGATGCCGATGGTGGGTGCCCACGCCGCTCCGATGTACAACGCCGCGTAGGCGATTCCCGCTGTGCCACACACCAGCAGGATGCGTCCGATGTTGCCGCGGGCGAAGCGCATGGCAACGAGCGGCCCGAGGCCCACGCCGATTCCGCGTGCACCGATGAGCGCGCCACGGCCTGCATCGCCGGTGTCGAACACGTCGCTCGCCAGCACGGCGAGCTGGCTCACCACGCCGGCTCCGATGGCGAAGGTCGACTTCGACGCCATGAGCGCCAGCACCACCGGATCGCGACGGGCGAAGCGAACCGCCTCGGCCATGTCGGCCATCGGGCGCATCCGCTGACGGGCCGAGCCGACCTCGTGGGTCTGCATCCGCTTCCGGATGAGGCCGAACAGCACACCCGCCACCACGAAGCTGACGGCGTTGGCGATGAAGCACGCCGTGCGTCCGAACACCTCGCTGAACACGCCTCCGATGGCTGCACCGACGGCGAGCATGACGCCCCAGGTGGCGCCCAGCAGCGACGCCGCGGTGCGCAACTCCTCGGGCGTGCGCGCCAGGTTGGGTACCGCGGCATCGACCGCCGGCTTCACGAACGCGGCCAGCGCCGAAATGGTGCCCTGGAAGACGAACACCACCCAGACGTGCTCGGTGGTGCCGAGCAGCAGGCCGAGCGCAGCCACGGCCTGTACAGCCGACACGGTGACCAGCACCCGGCGTCGGTCGAAGCGGTCGGCCACGCTGCCACCGAGGGGTGAGAACAGGAACGACGGCAGCGAGAACGCCACCATCACCAGCGAGACCAACAACTCCGACCCGGTGGCGTCGTCGACCAGGCCGGCGACGGCGACGAACGCGAACCAGTCGCCCATGAAGCTGATGACCTGGGCGATGAACAGCAGACGGATGTCGCGGTTCGTGCGGAGCAGTTGCAGCATCAGCGGCAGGCGTGCGCGGCCAACAGGCGGGCCAGTACGCCGGTGAGCTTCTGCGCCGTGGGGAGGTGGAGGTACTCGTTCGGGCCGTGGGCGTTGGAATCGGGCCCGAGTGCGCCGGTGATGACGAACTGGGCCTCGGGGAACATCTCGCCGAGCATGCCCATGAACGGGATGCTGCCGCCCTCCCCGAACGCACGCGACGGTCGGCCGAATTCGGCGTTCGACACTGCGTCGAGCGCCTCGGCCAGCCAGGGTGCGAACGATGGGGCGTTCCATCCCGGGCCACAGGTGCCGTTCAGGAACTGCACTCTCGCGCCGTAGGGCGGGTCGGTGGTGAGCGCCGCCTCGATGGCCGCCAACGCGGCATCGGCATCGCAGGTGGGTGGCAGGCGGAAGCTGAGTTGCAGCGCCGTGTGGGGGCGCAGCACGTTGCCGGCCAGGTGGACCGGGGGGATGCCGTCGACGCCTGTGGTGCTGAGGGTGGGCCGCCAGGTGGTGGCGAGCAGTTGGTCGACCGGGTCGTCGACCGTGGGTCGCGCCCCCGGCACCCAGGGGAAGTGGTCGCCGATCGGGAACTCGGCCGCCACGGCTGTGGCCTGGGCGAGGCGGTCGGCCGGCACCTCCACGTGCAGTTCGGGCAGCAGCACCTGACCGGTGACAGCGTCCTCCACCCGGTCGAGCAACTGGCGGACGATCCGCATCGACGACGGCACCACGCCGCTCGCCGAGCCGGAGTGCACGCCCTCACGGAGGATGTCGACCCGCAGCTGCCCGCTGGCCATGCCCCGCAGCGAGGTGGTGACCCACAGCCGCTCGAAGTCCATACAGCCCGAGTCGAGGCACAGCACCAGGCTCGGTGAGCCGATGCGGTGGGCGAGGGCATCGAGGTACGCAGGCAGGTCGGGGCTGCCGCTCTCCTCGCTGGCCTCGATGGCGACGACGCAACGGTGGTGCGGTAGGCCCGCCAACTGGGCGGCCTCGATGGCGAGCAGCGAGGCGAACGCCGCGTAGCCGTCGTCGGCGCCACCGCGGCCGTACAGCTTGTCGCCGTCCACGACCGGCTTCCACGGGCCGAGGTCGTCGCGCCAGCCCGTCATCTCGGGCTGCTTGTCGACGTGGCCGTACAGCAGCACGGTGTCGGCGTCGGAGCCGCCCCCGAATGCAGGCACCTCGATGAGCAGCAGCGGCGACCGTCCGGGCAGTTCGTGAACCTCCACGACCATGCCGACGATCGAGCGGTGGGCACACCAGTCGCGCACGAGATCGACGGCGCGGTGCATGTGCCCATGGGCGTGCCAGTCGGCGTCGAAGGCCGCCGATACGTTCGGGATGCGGATGAAGTCGTGGAGGGTGGGCAGCACCGAGGTGGCCCACTCGCGAGCGATGTGGTCGCCCAGCACCGCGTCGACGGTGCCGGCGCTCATCGCCGGATCTTCGCGATGCGGTCGATGGTCTGCTCGGCCTCGTCCATGATGCGCCGGACGAGATCGCCGGCGGGGATGAGGTCGTGGATGGCGCCCACGCCCTGGCCGCAGGGCATGAACTCGCGGTCGACGTCGACCTCGGTGCCGGTGGGTGCGCCGAGGTGGTTCACCCCCGCCTCCATCGAAGCGAGCGCCTGCTGGGGGAAGGGCCGCAACTCGTCGGGGTGCTGTTCGTAGTGGTTCGTCCACTCGTTGCGCACCACACGGCAGGTCTTGCCGGTGAAGGCCTTGCTGATGACCGTGCCGTCCTCGGGCAGGCCGATGAGGGTCTCCTTGTAGCCGTTCACCGCGCGGGCCTCGGGTGTGGCGATGAACCGAGTGCCCAGCCAGATGCCGTCGGCGCCCAGGGCCAGCGACGCGGCCAGACCGCGCCCGTCGAACAGGCCGCCCGCCGCAACCACCGGCACGGCATCGCCCACGGC
>JBEICS010000162.1:0-5515 GCA_040383925.1 Acidimicrobiaceae bacterium
ACCGCTGCCGGCAGCGGCAACCGGTGGGTACCGGGTTGTGGACGGGCGCGAAAACTGGTGACGTAGGGCAGGAGTTCGACATCGTCGCGTCGCTCGAGTGCATCGGCGAGCGCAGCCACCGCATGGCCGATACCGGTACGTCGACCCTGCAAGGGGCCGACGTCGAACGCGACACGCGTGATCATGTGATGCGCACGCTAGCCGACGGCGTCGCCGTAGACTCGGGCGACCGACCCGCCGACGAAGGGAACCCCGTGCCGCGCGCATTCATCACCGGCATCACCGGCCAAGACGGCCAGCACCTCGCCGAGTTCCTGCACAGCAAGGGGTACGAGGTGTTCGGCATGGTGAAGGGCCAGAACAACCCGAAGATGCAGCAGTTGCGCGACGAGTTCCCCTTCGTCGAGGCGGTACCCGGCGATCTCGCCGATCTGCCGTCGCTGGTGAAGGCTCTCGACCAGACCCAGCCCGACGAGGTGTACAACCTCGCCGCCATCTCGTTCGTGGCGATGAGCTTCAACCAGGCCGAACTCACGGCCAACATCACCGGCACCGGAGTGCTGCGCATGCTCGACGCCGTTCGCATCGTCGGCGGCAGCCAGAACAACCCCATCCGGTTCTACCAGGCGAGTTCGTCGGAGATGTTCGGCAAGGTGCGTGAGACCCCACAGCGCGAGACCACCCCGTTCCACCCGCGTTCGCCGTATGGCTGCGCCAAGGTGTTCGGCCACGACATCACGGTGAACTACCGCGAGAGCTACGGGCTGTTCGCCTGCTCGGGCATCTTGTTCAACCACGAGGGCCCGCGCCGCGGCCTCGAGTTCGTCACCCGCAAGGTCACCAATGCGGTCGCCCGCATCAAGCTGGGCGTGCAGGACGACATCACGCTCGGCAACCTCGACTCCAAGCGCGACTGGGGCTATGCCGGCGACTACGTGAAGGCGATGTGGATGATGCTGCAGCAGCCCGAACCCGACGACTACGTCATCGCCACGGGCCAGACCCACAGCATCGAAGACCTCGTCTCGCGGGCGTTCGCGGAGATCGGTATCGACGACTGGCGGCCCTATGTCCGCCAAGACCCCAAGTTCCTCCGCCCGGCCGAGGTCGATCTGCTCATCGGCGACGCCAGCAAGGCTCGCGAGAAGTTGGGTTGGCAGCCAGAGGTGATGTTCCCCGAACTCATCTCGATGATGGTGGCGCACGACCTCGAGTACGAGGCGTCGCGGCTGAATCGTCGCTGATCAGGCCTCGAACGGCATATCGGTGAGCGCCTCGATCACCGAGGCCTCGTCCGGTACCGCACCCGCGCGCAGGCGGGCCTGCAGCGCCAGCCAGAACACCACCATTGCGACGCCCGAGCCGATGAGCAGGCCCAGTTCGACACGGCGGAACACTTCGCCACCGATCAGCCACGTCGACAGCACGAAGCCCACCATGCCGGCGGTCCAGCCCAGCGCCACGAGTGCATGCCCGCGCAGGGCGATGACTGCCTGGGCCATGGCCAGGCCGATCATGTAGAAGACGCTGCCGAGTGCGAGCACAGCGAGCGTGCGTCGGCTGAGTGTGCTGTCGTAGAGGATCTCGACGGCGAGCGGACCGAGTGCGTAAGCACCCACGACTCCGACAACGCCGACGGCCACCACCACACGGACCAGTCGCCGGAACCCGACCACGAACTCGTCCATCTGGCCGCTCGCGGCGAGATGCGACAGACGCGGGAGCAGCGCGGCCTGGACGGCCTGGAAGAGGAACAGCGGGATGCGGGCGAGGATGACGCCGTAGCCGAACCGGGTGACCATGCTCTTTTCGGTGTCGGCGGCGAGCAGGCTGGTGGCGATGGGGCCGGCGTTCACCAGACCGGCCGCCATGAGCGAACCGAGCAGCAGCCAGCCGAGGTTGGGGGTGACCTCTTTCCACGTGGCGGGTGGGCCCGGTTCGGTGACCAGTTGCTTGCGCCAGCCGACCGCTACCACGCCCAGCAGCGGTGCGACGGCGACGGCCAGCCCGAACCACCCGACGGCGCTCACTCCCACCGCGGCCAGCAGCAGGCACAGCACGATGCGCACGAGTCCGTCGGCGCCCATCACCACGGCGTAGGCGCGGAAGCGGCCCATGCCACTGCACAGGCCTCGCGACAGGTGCGCCGGGGCATAGGCCACCACGGCCAGCACGAGCGCAGCCACCATCGTCCAGTTGTGGCCGAAGTACGAGTCGCTCAACCAGGGCCCGAGTGCGAGGAGAACGACCGTGACGGTGACGGCCAGTACTGCGCCGAGCACCACCACCTTGTCGACGATGGGTCTGCCGCCTTGGCCGAGCGCCCGGCGCGCCGACAACGCGCGGCCGAGTTCCTGCTCGAGAGGGAGGAAGAGTCCGGGCGCGAGCGCGAACGTGGCGAACCACAGGCTGATGACCGGCTGGAACGCCTCCTCGCTGCCGAGCGCCATCTTGCCGACGCGGAAGAAGGCGAAACTGCAGACCCCGGCGATGAACAGCCCGATCGCGACCGGGATGGTTCCTTCGGGAAGTGGCATGCGGGCGGTGCTGCCGGAGTCATTGCGTGCCACGAACACGAGAGGTTACAAGTCGCAGCCTCTGGCGACGTGTGCACCGTGCAGGCCGGCTCAAGATCGCCGCGTCGCGTGCCGATACATGCTGCTGTGAACAGGTGCTGGCGGCGCGCCCTCGCGGCGCTCACGATCGCGTCCGGCGTTGCCGGAGGTTTCCCCGACGATGCGGTCGTGCTGGCTGCTCCGACACGTACCGCAACGACCGATGCGCTGGTGTTCGACGGGCACGGCCACGGGCACGGTATCGGGATGAGCCAATGGGGTGCCTACGGGTACGCCGCCGACCACGGTTGGACCGCCACGCAGATCCTCGACCACTACTACGGCGGGACGGTTGCCGCAACGGCCCCTGCAGCCACGGTAGCGGTGCGATTGATGCGTCTCGACGATCTGCAGACCGCTGTGGTGCACGACAACCGCCAACTCGTGGTGGAGGGGGTGACCGGCGGTCCGTGGGGGTCGGTGGTCGCCCGCGAGACGGCTGCCGGTTCCTACACCGTGTGGGCCCGGCCCGAGCCGACGTGCCCCACCGCTGCCGACAACCTGGCGACCGGTTGGACGCAGGTGGCGACCGGACTCGCCGTGGTGACCGTCCGCCCCGCCGCCGACACCTCGGCCAGCACGTCGATTGCCGATCTGGCCGCTGTGTGCGAGCCGTCGGGCACCGTGCGGTCGTATCGCGGGTCGATCCGTGCGGTGAACGGCACCCAGGGCGAGAACCGCACCGTGAACCTGGTGCCACTCGAGCAGTACCTGCGTCCGATCGTCGCGGCCGAGATGTCGCCCTCGTGGGCCGCCAAGGGATCAGCGGCCCTCCAGGCGCAGGCGGTCGCGGCTCGCACCTACGGCCTCGCCGAGAAGCGCTACTCGTACGCGGCGACCTGCGACCTGGTGTGCCAGACCTATCCCGGCGCCGCCACCCGTCAGGGTGTCGGTGGTGCGGTGAAGCGCAACGAGTACACCTCGACCGATGCGGCGGTCACCGCTACCGCCGGGGTGGTGCGGCGCGTCGGGTCGGCCACCGGACCGTTCGCCTACACGATGTTCTCGTCGTCGTCGGGTGGCTGGACGGCGGCAAGCACCCTGCCCTTCCCGGCGGTGCCCGACGAGGGCGATGACGTGGCGTCGAATCCGTTCCACTCCTGGACTGCCACGGTCACCACGGCTGCCGTCGCCCAGGCGTGGCCGGCCATCGGCACCTACACCGGCCTCACGGTCAACCAGCGTTCGGGTGAGGGCGACTGGGGTGGCCGGGTGCTGAGCATCACGGTCACCGGCACCGCCGGATCGGTGACGCTGACGGGCGACACGTTCCGCCGTGCCGTGGGGATGAAGTCGAACTGGTTCGCGTTGCGTGGCGACTCCCGGCCCCCGGCACCAGCGCCCGATGCGGGATGCGGCACCCGGGTGCCGCCCGCGGGCACCGCCCCCGCAACGGCCTCCAGTCCCTCGCGCTTCACCCCGGTGACGCCGCAGCGTCTGATCGACACCCGCACGGGCACCGGTACCGCAGCTGCGGCACTTCCGGGCGGCTGCACCCTGGTGGTTCGTCCGCCGGTGGCGGCGGGCAGCACGGCGGTGAGCATCGACCTCGTGGCGGTCGACAGCGCCGCAGCCGGGTTCCTCACCGTCTATCCGTGCGGCGTGACCCGTCCGCTCACGTCGGTGGTGCAGGCCCGGCCCGGCCGGGTGGTGAGCGGATCGGCCATCGTGCCCCTCGGCGCCGACGGCTCGTTCTGCCTGTTCAGCAACGTGAGCACCCATGTTGTGGTCGACCTGTTCGGAGCGTTCGCCCCCGGCAGCGGCAGCCGGTTCGAGCCGATCTCCTCGTCGCGGCGCTACGACTCTCGCACCGGAGGTGTCGTGCTGACTGCCGGATCGGTGGTGCGCGTGGGTACCCGGGGGAGTGGTGGCGCTCCGGCCGACTCGACCGCGGCGTCGTTCACCGTGCATGCCCTCGACGCACAGGCCGACGGGTTCGTGACGGTGTGGCCGTGCGACACGCCCATGCCGGTGGTGAGTTCGGTGAACGTGTCTGCCGGTTCGTCGGTGACCAACTCGGTCGACGTGGCGGTGGGGGCGACGGGTGAGGTGTGCTTCTTCGTCAGCCGGCCGATGCATCTGGCCGTCGACCTGGCCGGCTGGTACGGCCCGTCGGCGAGCACCGAGTTCCGCGCCGTCACCCCGTTCCGGCTCGCCGACACCCGGTCGGGCGCCGGCTGGGTGGGGTCGTTCGCCCGCAACGCCGGCCGGCGCATCGACGTTGCCGGCGTGGGTGCGTTGCCCACCGCAGGCGTGCGAGCTGTCGTCGCTCAGTTCACCGCGGTCGACGCACCGACCGGGGGCTTCCTGACGGTGCACCCGTGCCTGGCCCGGGCACCGCAGCTGTCGATGCTGCGGTACCCGGCGTCGGCGAACATGGCGGCGATGGTGAACGGCGTGCTCAGCGCGGATGGCGACTGGTGCGTGGTGACGAATGCGTCGACCCACCTGGTGGTCGACGTCACCGGCTGGTTCGGCTGATCAGCTCGCCGAGCCCGCCAGGCTCCGCGCCTGGCGCAGCGTGGCGGAGGCGATCGAGCGGGTGCGGATCTGCACCTCGCGAGCGGCGAGGACGCCGGCGCCGATTGCGATGTACGCCGCGTCGCGGGCGGTGTCGCGGGCCGTGTCGGCGAGCGTGACCAGATCCACCTTGGGCAGGTCGATCTTGGGCAGGTCGATCTTGGGCAGATCCACCTTGGACAGGTCGAGCTTCGACAGGTCGAGGCGGGTCAGGTCGATGGAGGGGAACGAGGGCATGTCAGGCCTTTCGTGAGCGGGGCGCCGGGGGGGCGGCGAGGTGCAAGCAGCATAACGCAAAGTGCTAACAATTGCAAGCACTTCCGGTGACCGGCCGGACGGTGGCCCGCACCGCTAACCTCGCCCAGTCGTGGAGGCCACCG
>JBEICS010000163.1:0-5495 GCA_040383925.1 Acidimicrobiaceae bacterium
GACCCTCGTGCCCGCCATGGCCGGCACCGCTGCCCACGTCACGATGCTGCAGCGCTCGCCCACCTATGTGGCCAGCGGCCCCGACGTCGACAAGGTGAACCACCTGCTGCGCAAGGTGCTGCCCGATCGCACCGCCTACGCGGTCACCCGGGCGAAGAACGTGCGGATGCAACAACTCATCTACCGTCGCACCCGCACCAAGCCCGACAAGGTGAAGCAGTACCTGATCGACAAGACCCGTAAGGAACTGCCGGACGGGTTCGATGTCGACAAGCACTTCACGCCCAGCTACAACCCGTGGGACCAGCGGCTGTGCCTCGTGCCCAACGGCGACCTGTTCAAGGCCATCTCAGCGGGCACCGCCTCGGTGGTGACCGACCACATCCGTACCTTCGACGAGACCGGTATCGAACTCGAGTCGGGTGAGCACCTCGACGCCGACATCATCGTCACCGCCACCGGGCTGCAGATGGTCACCCTCGGCGAGGTGCAGTTCAGCGTCGACGGCTCGGTGGTCGACTTCGCCGACACCTGGACCTACAAGGGGTTCGCCTACAGCGACGTGCCCAACCTGGCGAGCTCGTTCGGCTACATCAACGCGTCGTGGACACTGCGCGCCGACCTCACCTGCGAGTACGTCTGCCGCTTGCTGAACCACCTGCGCGCCACCGGTACCCAGCAGTGCACACCGCGTCTGCGTCCGGGCGATCGCTCGATGCCCGCCCGTCCCTGGATCGGCGACTTCTCGGCCGGGTACATGCAGCGCGAGATGCACCGTTTCCCGAAGCAGGGCGACCGCGAGCCGTGGATCAACCCGCAGGACTACGGCCGCGACAAGACGATGTTCCGCAAGTCGCCGCTCGACGACGGCGTGATGCAGTTCACCCGTGCCGGGCAGCGCGAGGCGCGAACAGATGCCCAGCCGGCGATGCGTGGGTGATGGCGTCGGCGGCCAGGATGACGGCCGCCGCCGTGTAGGCACTGGTCTCGTCGAACGGGAAGCGCTCCATCGTCGGATAGACGATGCCGGTCCAGTAGGCGCCGCTCGGCAGCCGGTGTGACCGGGTCCACGCCAGCAGGTCGGTAGCGGTGGAGAGGTTGCCGATGGCAGCGTGGGCGATGGCGCACTCGGCCGTCTCCGATGCCGTGATCCACGGCTCGTCGTTCACGCACCGCACCCCGCGCCCGTGCATGACGAACTCGTCCCAGCGGTCGGCCAGGTGCGCTGTGGCGGCATCGCCGCTGAGCGCTCCGGTGAGCACGGGGTAGTACCAGTCCATCGCCCAGCGCTGCTTGGGTTCGAACGCCTCGGGTCGATCGGTGATGGCGAGGGTGAGCACATCGGCCGCCTCGGCCCAGTCGGGACGGGGCGCGAGGGCGAGGTCGGCCAACTGCACAGCGCACTCGAGTGCGTGGGCGATGCTGGCCGAGCCGGTGAGCAGGGCGTAGTCCCACGGCCGGTCGAACTCGGTGCAGGCCCACAGCACGGTGCCGTCGGGCCGGCGCATGCCGAGCACCCAGTCGATGGCCCGCTCGACCACCGGCCAGAGGTGGTCGACGAAGGCCCGGTCGCGGGTGCACAGCCAGTGGTGCCACACGCCGGTGGCCACATAGGCGCACACGTTGGTGTCGAGTTTGGCTTCCTCGACCGAGCCGTCGGGCAGGTAGTAGTTCCACCAGCTCCCGTCGTCGCGCTGCATGTCGGCCAACCAGTCGTAGGCCCGCTCGGCCTCGACGTGGAAGCCGGCCACATCGAGCGCCATCGCGGTCTCGACGTGGTTCCACGGGTCGCAGTGACCGCCCGGCCACCACGGGATCATGCCCGACGGCACCTGCAGGCCAGCGATCCACTCGGCGCTCACGACGACCTCGTCGGCGGTGAGCACGCCTTCGAGATGCGGCACCGTCACCTGGGCCCGCCGGTTCAACGCTTCACCCCGTAGACGATGAAGCTCTTGCCGAGCACCGGGGCGAGCCCACGCTCGAGCAGGGCCATCGACCGGGGGCGATTCATGATCTCCCACTCGAGCAGGCGCTGGTAGGCGTTGACCGCGCGCACGTCGTCGCGCCGTGGGCCGACGGCGCACTTCAGCCACCAGTAGGGCGAGTGGAGCGCATGGGCGTGGTGCGACCCGGTGACGGTGAGGCCGGCACTGCGCAGCTTCGCCTTCAGTTCGGTGGCCGTGTAGATGCGCACGTGGCCGCCCACGCTCTTGGGGGCGTGATACTCGTCGCTGAGCATCCAGTTGATCTTCTCCGGGTACCAGGTGGGCACCGTGGCGGCGAACGTGCCACCGGGCTTCAGCACTCGCACGAACTCGGCGATGGCGTCGACATCGGCCTGGATGTGCTCGAGCACCTCACTGGTGATGACCCGGTCGAAGGAGTTGTCGGCGAAGGCGAGCCGGGTTGCGTCGCCGCGCAGTACGCCCACGTAGCGCTCGACGGGGATCTCGCCCGCCTCGACCATCGCCCCGAACGTGCCGCGGGTGGCCACCACCTCGTCGGCCGCGTAGTCGAGCGCCACGACCTCGGCACCGAGGCGGGCCAACTCGAACGCATGGCGGCCGAAGCCGGCACCTGCGTCGAGCACCAGGTCGCCGGGGCGCACGCCCAGGCGGTCGAAACGGATCGTGAGCACGCGTCAGATCCTGCCGTTGCGGCGGAGTTTGTCGATGTTGTGCGGCATCGCCAGCACCTCGCGGTACTGGTCGACCGTCAACTGGGCACAGTGCCGCCAGCTCCACCGTTCGACCACGCGCTGGCGGCCGGCCTCGCCCACGCGGGCCCGCAGCTCGGCGCTGTCGAGGCCACGGCGCAGTGCTGCGGCCAGCGCATCGGCATCGCCCGCTCTGCACTGCAGCACCGTCTCGCCGTCGACACCGGTGACCTCGGGCAGCGCGCCACCGTCGGTGGCCACCAGGCAGATGCCGGTGCTCATCGCCTCGATGGCGGGAAGGCTGAAGCCCTCGTACAGGCTGGGCACCACAGCCAGTTCGGCCTCGGCGTACAGCTCGACGATGCGCTCGTCGGGCACGCCCGACACGAACTGGATGTGCGGGCGCAGGCCCAACTGGTCGATGAGGTCGGCGCTGGCGCCGGCCTTCGGCTTGCCGATGATGGTGAGCGTGACGTCGCGCTCGGTGCGCAGCTTGGCCATGGCCTCGAGCAGGTAGCTGAGGCCCTTCAGCGCCACGTCGGCCGAGGCAGTGGTGATGAGCCGGCCGGGCGTGCGGGCGATGTTCGGGAGAGGCGTGAACAACTCGGGATCGACGCCCACCGGCACGAGGCGCATGCGGTCGAGGCTGACCTTCATGTCGGCGTGGATGTCTTTGATGCTGTTCTCGCTGACCACCACGATGCGCGGCATCTGGCTGGCGACCTTGCCCTGCATGTTGACGAACGAGTACCAGCGGCCGATGCTGCGGCGCTTGCGGCGCTTCTTGGTGTGCTCCATCTCGAGCGCCCGGTCGCGGGTGATGGGGTGGTGGAGCGTGACGATGGTGGGGATGAGCTTCTCGATGTCGAGGATGCCGTAGCCCAGGCACTGGTTGTCGTGCACCAGGTCGAAGTCGCGGGTGCGCTGCTTGAGCTGCTCGCGGGCACGGATGCTGAACGACCGCGGTTCGCCGAAGGTGCCCTTCATGTGCTGCAGGGTCTCGACCCAGTCGGCCTTCGACTTCAGCTCCCAGTAGGCCGGCATGCGGCCCGGGTAGTAGTCGTTCCACAGGTCGAGGCTGGGCAGCTGGTGCATCTCGACGCGTGGGTCGAGCACCGGGTAGGGCTGGCCGCCGTACACCTCCACCTCGTGGCCGAGGTCGACGAGCGCCTTGGTGAGGTGCCGGGTGTACACACCTTGGCCGCCGACGTGCGGCTTGCCGCGGTAGGTGAGGTAGGCGATGCGCAGCGGGGCATCGGGATCGAGGACCCGCGCCCGGGCGGATGACGAGCCGGAGGGGCGGTCGGACATGGGGTCAGAGGCTACCGGCGGGTAGCCAACTGATGGTCATGGAGCGCTGCAGGAACTCGCCGGGCTGCAGCACCGTTGCCAGTCCGAGGTTGGCCGCATCGGGGGGTCCGGACTGCGGTTCCACGCACGTGGCGTGCTCGGGCTGGTCGTAGATGACCCAGTGATCGCAATCGCTCGCCACGGTGACGGTGAGGCCGGGAGCGCGGCTCAGCGGGGGGTAGTGCAACTGCAACGGGCCGATGGGGCGTACGAAACAGTCGTCCCACGGTCGGGCGGGTGGCTCGACGAGTTCGCCGGTGGGGATGCCGTCGGCATCGCGCTGGTACATGGCCGCGCACATGAGGCGGTCGTCGGCCGGCTTCACGAACCAGGGGTGCCAGCCGATGGTGACCGGCATCGCCTCGCCCGCTGCCATCACGGTGAGCACGCAGACGATGGCGTCGGGGGTGAGTTGCAGGTGCTGGTGGGCGCGCCCCCCGAGCGACCACGTGAGCTCGGTCTCGAGTTCGGCGTGGTCGAGGCCGGCGTCGAGCACCTCCCACCGGCTGGTGAACCCCGAGCCGTGGATGGCGTGTGGAGCGAGGCTGATGGGCAGGTGGTGCTCGCGCCCGGCGAAGGTGAACCGCCCCCGGCGGATGCGGCCGGCGTAGGGCACCATCGGGTAGCTACCCCAGTGGAGTGGGTTCGACGACGAGTCGCCGGTGATCAGCACCTCGCGCCCATCGATGCGGAGCGAGGTGATACGCCCGCCGTCGACGGGGCTGATGGTGGCGGTGGCGGAGCCTGCGGCCAGTTCGATCATCCGGTCAGTCTGGCGCACCTGACAGGATCGGTGCTCGTGCGAGGACTGGTGCAGCGGGTGACACAGGCGGCGGTGACGGTGGCCGGCGAGCAGGTGGGAGCCATCGGCTCGGGCTTGTGCGTGCTGGTGGGCGTCACCCACACCGACACCGAGGCGACGGCGCGCAAACTGGCCGACAAGGTGTTCACCCTGCGGGTGCTCGACGACGAGGCCGGGGTGATGAACCGGTCGCTGGCCGACCGCGCCGCCGCAGGCGACCAGGCTGCCGTGCTGGTGGTGAGCCAGTTCACCCTCTACGGCGACACATCGGCGGGCCGCCGACCGAGTTGGATCGCCGCCGCCCGCCCCGAGCACGCCGAACCATTGGTGGAGGCCGTGGTGGCCCGGCTGCGCGAACAGGGGGCCACCGTGGCCACCGGTCGGTTCCGCACCGAGATGCTGGTGAGCCTGGTGAACGACGGCCCGGTCACGGTGATGCTGGAACTCTGAGCCGCCGCGCCGCTACCAGTGACAGCGCGAGCACGCCCAGCGCAGCCAGCAGGAACGGTGGGTTGCCGAGTGCCGTGTACCAGGTGCGGCCCGAGCGCAGTGCGACCGTGTGGGTGATGACGGCCTGCTCGCTGACTGCGGTGCGGTCGTACACCGTGCCATCGGGGCCGACGAACGCGCTGAAGCCGGTGGGCGAGACCTGCACCACCCAGCGCCCCGACTCGACGGCACGCA
>JBEICS010000164.1:0-5480 GCA_040383925.1 Acidimicrobiaceae bacterium
GGGCGTCGCCCAGCATGACGCCCGGCGTGTTGTACGGGTCGTGGGGGTGCGGCACCGACATGTGCATCGCCATGTCGAGGTAGTGGCACCCGGCATCGAAGGCGGCATCGAAGATGGGCGGGTTGAACCGCGGGTCGCACGCGTTCACGATCACGTCGCTGGCGGTCGAGCGGGCCAACTCGACCAGGTCGAGCCGGTCGCTCGCATCCACCCGGGTCGACAGCACCCGCTCGCGTCCGGTGGGGTCGCCTGCGTTGGCTCGTGCCGCAGCCCGCGCCGCCCGCTGGCCGTCGATGTCGGCCACCACGATCTGTTCGAACACGTCGCGTCGGGCGGCGATGGAAGCCATCGCGGCGCCGACACCCCCGGCACCAACGATGAGAATCCGCATGACCCGGCAGGCTAGCCCGGCGCCCGGGGCCGTCTGCCAACTACTGGGCGAAGGCCCGGCGTGTGGCGCCGGCGGGCACCAGCGCAGCGATGCGGCGGGCCAGATAGGGGCTGAAGTAGCCGCGGTAGGCCAGCTGCAGTTCGGGCAGCATCCAGTCGTTGCCGGTCACCTTGCCGCGGCAGGCCGCTGTGCCGCAGGCGCACTCGAACTCGTCGTAGTCGCTGCCGTCGCTCATCGCGTAGTCGTAGGTGAGTTCCTCGCCCACGGCGATGTCGCGCATCGCCACCACGATCACCTGGCCGCTCATCCCGCAGTTCGGGGTGCACGAGTGGTTCACCCAGTCGGCGATCTCGGCCTCGACATGGCCCGCCATGAACAGGTCGTCGTCGATCTGGATGGAGCGGCTGATGCGGTCGGCCGACAACAAGTCGAACTCGGCCCGGGTGAGGCAGGTGCCGCCGAAGGCCACGACCATCTCGCCGGCACGGATGGGCTCGACCGCGATCGAACCGTGGCCCTTGCCCGGCAGATCGATCGAACGAGCCTTCGCAGTGAGGTAGCTGACGCCCATGGGCGAAGAGCATGTACCCGACATGCCCCCGCCGTCTACTCTCTGATCCATCAGCCGATCTGACGCGCTCGTCAGTCAGACTGGCTGAACGATCAGCGCATTGGGGGATGCACATGACTGTCACGACCAACGACTCCTCGGCCGGCACGACGTCGGGCGGCTGGAACTTCGCCGACATCTACGAGGCGGTGGCCGAACGCGCCCCCGACCGACCGTGCCAGATCCAGGGCGATCGGGTGATCACCTGGGGCGAGTTCGACCGTCGGGCCAATGCGCTCGCCGCCGACTTCGTCTCGGTGGGCATGACGCAGGGCTCGAAGGTGGCCTGCTACCTCTACAACGCGCCCGAGTACATGGAGACCATGACGGCCGCGTTCAAGGTGGCGATGGCGCCCGTGAACACCAACTACCGCTACGGGCCCGACGAGATCGTCTACCTGTTCGACAACGCCGACGCCGAGGCCGTGGTCTTCCACGCCTGCTTCAGCGACGTCGCCGAGCAGGTGCGCGACCGTCTGACGAAGGTGCGGCGCTGGTACGTCGTCGCCGACGAGACCGGCAGCGGTCCGGAGTGGGCCACGCCCTACGAGCTGGTGGTCGCTGCAGGTGCCGACCGGCCGCAGGTGGCCTGGCCGCGTAGCGGCGACGATCTGCTGCTGCTGTACACCGGCGGCACCACCGGCATGCCGAAGGGTGTGATGTGGCGTCAGGACGACCTGTTCAACGTGCTCGGCGCGGGTGGTAACGCCACGTTCGGCATCCCGCCCGCCACCGACGTGGCCGACCTGGTGGGCCGCATCGACCCGTCCGTGCCCGGCGCCGTCATGCTCAGCGCCTGCCCGTTGATGCACGGCACCGGCCAGTTCTCGGCACTCAACTCGATGGCCGGCGGCGGCGCGGTGGTCACGCTCGTCAACCGCCGCTTCAGCGTGGAGGAACTGTTCGAGACCATCCAGCATCGTCGGGTCACCAACCTCATCATCGTCGGCCAGGCGTTCGCCGGTCCGATGCTCGACCACCTCGAGGCCAACCCCGGCCACTACGACACCACCAGCCTGGCGCTTGTCGTGTCGTCCGGCGTGATGTGGAGCCGCGAGAACAAAGCAGGTCTGCTGCAGCACATCCCGCAGGTGGTGCTGTTCGATTCGTTCGGCTCCAGCGAGGCCGTAGGCATGGGCGGTTCGGTGTCGGCCGCCGGGGCCGCCGAGCAGACCGCCACGTTCGCGCTCGGCGCCAACTGCGCGGTGTTCAACCCCGAGGGCCAGCGGGTGCAACCCGGGTCGGGCGAGCAGGGCATGGTGGCCGTGGGTGGCTTCATCCCGCTCGGCTACTACAAGGACGAGGTGAAGACGGCCTCGACGTTCCGCACGTTCGAGGGCCGTCGCTGGAGCGTGCCGGGCGATTGGGCCGAGGTGAACGCCGACGGCAGCCTGAAGCTGCTCGGCCGTGGCTCGGTGTGCATCAACACCGGTGGCGAGAAGGTGTTCCCCGAAGAGGTCGAGGAAGCGTTGAAGAAGCACGTCGGGGTGCGCGACGCGGTGGCCGTCGGCCTGCCCGACCCGCGCTTCGGCGAGACCATCTGTGCGGTGGTGGAGGCCGAGCCGGGCGCCGAGGTCACCCTGCCCGATCTGGCCGACCACGTGAAGGAGCATCTGGCCGCGTACAAGGCGCCGCGCCAGTTGGTGGTGGTCGACACGATCGGCCGCGCCCCCAACGGCAAGGTCGACTACAAGCGGTTGAAGGGCGTGGCCATCGAACGCCTCGGGCTCGACACCACCGGGATCGGCTGATGGGCGCTGCCGACCTCGGCGACCGGCTCGCCCGCGGCGAGAGCGTGCTGATGCCCGGCGTGTGGGACGCCCTGTCGGCCCGGCTGGCCGCGCAGGCCGGCTGCTCGACGGTGTTCCTGTCGGGCTACTGCGTCAGCGGCACGCTGCTCGGTGCTCCCGACTTCGGCCTGCTCACCCAGACCGAGATGGCCGAGGTGGCCCGCCGCGTGTGCAGCGCCAACCCGGGACTGAACGTGGTGGTCGACGCCGACACCGGCTACGGCAACCCGATCAACACCATCCGCACGGTCGAACTGTGGGAGCAGGCGGGCGCGGCAGGCATGTTCCTGGAGGACCAGGTGTGGCCCAAGCGCTGCGGCCACATGGCGGGCAAGCAGGTGATCGAGCGCGCCGACTGGCTGGCGAAACTGCGTGCTGCATGCCAGCACCGCACGGCGCTGCACGTGACGGCTCGCACCGACGCCCGCGCCGCCATCGGGCTCGACGAGGCCATCGAGCGGGCGAAGATGGCCCGCGACACCGGCGTCGACGCGCTGTTCGTCGAGGCGCCGGAGTCGATCGCCGAACTCGAGACCATCGCTGCGGCGCTGCCCGACATCACCCTCGTGGCCAACATGGTCGAGACGGGCCGCACGCCGCTGCTCACGCCGGCCGAACTGGCCGAACTGGGATTCCGGCTCATCGTGTCGCCGCTGTCGCTGCTGTTCAGCGCGGTGCGGGCCATCCAGGTGTCGCTCGACCAGCTCGCCGCCGAGGGCAGCCTGCGCAGCCACCTCGACCGGCTCGTCGACTTCGAGGGGTTCGGCCAGATCGTCGGCCTGCCTGCGGTGTTCGAAATCGAGCAGCGGTATCGCTGAGGCGTACTGCTACAGTTCCCCACGCATTACGAGCGGCCTTCGGGCCCGGCAACCTGGGTAACGCCCCAAGGTGCCAAGCGTCTCCCGCCTCGGCGGACCAGACACGATGTGGTCGAGTCTCTCGGCAACCAAGGCGTCTCGTACTGCGAATGGTCCGAACCACCGAGTGGTGGGCGAGCAGTAGCGAGAGGAGGCAGCAGTGAGCGATCTGGCACCAGTCAGCGGTGCGTGGATGCCGGGCGACCCGCCCGGTCGCCGGCAGTTCTACACGTTCGCTGCCGACCGTCCGTTCGCGCTCGACGGCGGCGTCACCCTGCACGACGTCACCGTCGCCTACGAGACCTGGGGCACGCTCGACGACCGTGCCTCGAACGCGGTGCTGCTGTGCCATGCCTGGACCGGCGACAGCCATGCGGCCGGCGACGCCGGCCGCGGCCATCCGGCACCGGGCTGGTGGGACGACCTCATCGGCCCCGGACGGCCCATCGACACCGACCGCTGGTTCGTCGTGTGCGCCAACGTGCTGGGCGGGTGCCAGGGCTCGACCGGGCCGGCCTCACCGCACCCTGCCGACGGCCGCCCCTACGGCAGCCGGTTCCCGGTGGTCACCATCCGCGACATGGTGCGCGCCCAGGCCCGACTGGCCACGCACCTCGGCATCACCACCTGGCACTCGGTGGTGGGTGGATCGATGGGTGGCATGCAGGTGCTCGAGTGGGCGCTCACGTTCCCGCAGCGGGTGCGTTCCATCGTGCCCATCGCCACGTGCGCGCAGGCCACCGCACAGCAGATCGCCTGGGGCGCCATCGGGCGTCGGGCCATCCGCCTCGACCCGCGGTGGCGGGGCGGCGACTACTACGACGCCCCGGCCGGCGAGGGCCCGAGCGAGGGCTTGGCCGTGGCACGGATGATCGCCCAGGTCACCTTCCGCAGCGACAACGTGTTCACCGACAAGTTCGGCCGCGACCTGGCCGACGGCAACGAGTTGTCGGACTCGCTCGACCTGTGGCAGCGCTTCGAGGTCGAGCGGTACCTCGAGTACCACGGCGACAAACTGGTGCGACGCTTCGACACGAACAGCTACCTCATCATCGGCAAGGCCATGGACCTGCACGACGTGGGCCGCAACCGTGGAGGTCTCGAGGTGGCGATGGCCCGGGTGCGGGTACCGGCGCTCACGGTGGGCATCTGGAGCGACATGCTGTACCCCACCTATCAGCAGCGCCAGATCGCTGCCCTGCTCGTGAACAGCCCGTCGAGCGAATACATCGAGCTCGACTCGCCACATGGGCACGACGCGTTCCTCATCGAGTTCGACCAGGTGGGCCCGCCCATCGCCCGGTTCCTCGACCAGGTCGCGGGCGGCTGACCGGCCTTTCGGCCAGCTCGGGTTCCTTCAGTTGGCGGCGCCTGGCAGACGCCCCTGCATGAGGGGCAGGGCCTTGCTGTTGGCGGGGAAGCGCAACGCCATGAACGCAGGCGTGCCGTCGGTGTCGCGGCCGCGGAGCAGGAAGACGGCCTTGCGGCCGCCGCCGGGCGCCTGCTGTTCGAGCTGCCAGTACGAGGTGTTGCGGCGCATCAGCCGCTTCTGGTCGATGCGCAGCGGCCCCTCCTCGGGGATGATCACCCGGGTCTCGCGCCAGCGTCCCTGCGGGTTGCCCTGGGCGTCGATGTACTGACCGGCGCACAGCATGTTGCGGCCGTCCTTCGACACCCAGTGCGGCTCGAGGCGGATGGCCACCCAGGCGAGGCCGACGCAGAGAGCGATCGACAGCACGAACCAGAAGAACTCCATGCACACAGGATGCCCGATCGGCACGGCAGAATGAGGGAGATGGCTGCCGACCTGTCCGACGCGAACGCCGACCGGA